>NZ_JBISWL010000080.1:0-44982 GCF_044462265.1 Kocuria rhizosphaerae | reverse complement strand
TGGACCTCCCCGGCCGGACGCATCCACGTCACCTACCCCCAGCACCACCACCACCCCCTGCTCAGCCCCCTGCGCCTCCCCGACCACCTCACCGAGGACCGGTCCAGCCACGACCCGCCGCAGGACCCACCACCCCTGCCCCCCGGACCGCCGCCCCTCGACGAACCACCACCCTTCTGAGCCCCACCCTGCTGAATCCCCACGGGCAGGCCACCGACGCCGGATGCCCCGGTCGCGCAGGCAGACGACGTATCACTCACGCGACGGGGTTCTCGGACCGTCATTTTTCCCCGGGGGCGCTGCCGGCGCTCAGGCCGGCGAGGGCCTTACGGCCGGATCGGAGCTCGGAGAGGTTCCCCGGTGGACAGCCCCGGCCGGACAGGAACGGCGATCAGCTCCTTCCGACCGGACGGGGTCACGCCGGCCGCCGCCGTTGCCAGTGCTTCCCACCGCGCATCGTGCCCACGGAAAAGGTGCCCTTGCCGAATCCGGACCTGGGAGTCCTGACAGACCCCAGTGCCTCGAGCCGGAGGACACCTCTTCGCACTGCACCGTTCCAGCCGACACCTACCGTCCGCGGATCCGGGTCCTGACCCGTCGCCGAGGACGCGGCGTCCAGCGGGGACAGGCTCAGGTCAGATCCGTCTCGGAGCGCTCGATCCGCTCCCCGGTGCCGGGATCCTGCACGGTCCGGCGGGTCGAGCGCCGCCGGGACGGCGCCGCGGCGGCGATGAGGACGATCACCAGGTACACGACGCCCACCCAGAAGATGATCTGGCCGATGAGGTCCACGTTCACGGGTCCGACGGCGTCCGGCACCGCGAGCCAGAGGATCAGGCCGGCGGCGATGGTGATCAGGGGTCCTGCGAAGCTGTAGCGCATGGGGGGTCCTCTCCCGGGTTCGGACAGTGCACTGACGGCTTAAGTATCGCAAATTCCCGGCGCTGATGGGCGGCCGGTGCCGATCACCGCCGTCGGCCGCCCATCGGGTCAGCTCTTCGGGGGCCCGGCCGCAGGGTTCTCCTGCGCCTCCTCGGGATCCTTCTCCCACGGCGCCCTGACGGGGAAGTACCGTTCCAGGAACTGGCGGATGCGCTCTGCCCGCTCGGCGGCGGGGACCTCCGGGAAGCTTCCGTCGTTGAGGCAGAACATGTCCAGGTTGCGCCGTGAGAGGAGCTTGTCCATCTGCTTCAGTCCCGCGCGCGTCGTGGTGTCCACGTACTCGGTGCGGGCCGTCTCCTGGGTGACCGCTCGGCCCGTGAGCAGGGCGTAGTAGTGGTACAGGGAGTTGGTCACCGAGATGTTCTCCGCGGCGCGGAAGCGGCTGGCCGCTGTGCGCTCGAACTCCCGGGGGAAGTCCTGCTCCATCCTGGCCACGACGCTGCGGCGCAGGGGCGCGGCGCAGTGCTCCAGGTGCCGGGTGGTGATCCGCCCGAAGCGCTCCCGGAGCAGCCTGCGGTTGACGCGGGCCGCGTTCTCGAATCCCGATCGCTCGGGGTGGCCCTCGCCGAGGCCGATCCGCGTGCTGGCCTCCACGAACTTGGTGACCCCACCGGGGGAGAAGAACAGTCCGGGGCCGATCTGGCGGCCGAAGAACATGTCGTCGTTGGAGTACAGGAAGTGCTCGGAGAGCCCCTCGATCCGGTGCAGCTGCGCCTCGACGGCCTGCGAGTTGTACACGGGCAGCACCGAGGTGTCCGCGAAGAAGTCCTCGCTGCGCGCGATCCGCACGCGCGGGTGCTCGGCCAGCCAGGCCGGAGGCCTCGAGTCGGTGGCGATCCAGATGGTCCGCACCCACGGCGCGAACATGTGCACCGAGCGCAGGGCATACTTCAGCTCGTCGACCTGCCGGAAGCGGGCCTCGTGGTCGTCGCCCTCGCCCAGCACCGCATTCTGCTGGTACGACGCCCGCACCCGCCGGTACTCGGCATCGGAGCCGTCCACCCAGGAGAAGACCATGTCGATCTCGAAGTCGATGTCGCTCGCGTGGTCCGCGAACATGTTCTCGATCGTGGGCCACTGCAGGCCGAACCGCTCCACGGTGCCCGGCACCGCCTCTGTGCGCGAGACGCTGCGGCGGGTCAGGGAGTTCTCCATGGGCAGCGTGAACTCCTGCTCCCCGAACTCCCACAGCTCGATCTGCACGCCGGTGGCGGCGCCGTAGTAGAGCTTGGACTCCTTCGAGTAGTGGGGTCGGTACAGACGCAGGACGCGGGAGTTGCGGCGGTGGGAGAGCTCGCCGTCCGCGAGCAGCTCGGACGTCTTCTTCTTCGTGTCCATCGGTTTGACGTAGTACGGCTCGCCGGCGGCCGCTTCGACGAGGGCCTCCCGCAGGCGCGGCCGGTCCTTGAGGTCGACGGCGATCACCGGCCGCTCGTCGTTGCCGCGGACCAGGAGGTAGTCGACCTCGGCGCGGTCCAGGACCCCGCGCACGAACAGGAGGTTCTCCACCATGACGTCGTAGGGCGTCCGGTCGCGCAGCCGCACGGCGAAGCGGTCCTTGTAGCGCACCACGTCGTCGCGCTGGGTCAGGGCCGTCGCCGACTCGCGCGACGGGCTGCGGACGTCGTCGCCGTCCGCGCCGTCCTCGGGTGCGGGGAAGTAGGTGGGGTCGAGCAGGGTCGAGTTGATGGTGCCTCCTCAGGGTGCCGGACCGCGCGCAGGCGGCGATCTCATGATACGGCCGGAGGTGGCGAACGCGTCAGGGGAGGGGCTGGCAGCGGGCGCAGAACCACACGGCCCGGTCCCTCGACGGCCCGGCGTGCGGTTCGCCGGGGACGAGCTCGGCGTCGTCGATCCTGCTCTCGGTGACCGGCGTCCCGCACCGACGGCACGGCTGCCGGCCCCGCCCGTAGACCCACAGCTGCGCGCCGCGGCGGGCCGGCCCGCCCACCGTGGAACGCTGCGCGCGGTCCCGGTTGACGTGGAGCAGCCGCTGGGCCAGGTCGACGAGCGCCCCGGGGTCCGGGACGTCGGCCACCGGGGTGAAGGGGTGCAGGCGCCGCAGGAACAGCACCTCGCTGCGGTAGACGTTGCCGATCCCTGCGAGGTTGCGCTGGTCCATGATCGCCGCCGCGACGGCCCTGCTCGGGTGGCTGGCCAGCCTGGCGAGCGCCTCCCCCCGGTCCCAGTCCGGCCCGAGGAGATCGGGCCCGAGGTGGCCCACGACGTCGTCCTCCTCGGCGGTGGGCAGCAGGTCCAGCATGCCGAGGTCGAAGCCCACGGCCTGGGCGGCCGCGGTCTCCAGCACCGCCCGGGCCTGGTGGGCGGGCCGGCGCCACCGGACCCCGCGCGGGTAGACGTGCCACAGGCCCTCCATGAGCAGGTGGGAGTGCAGGGTCAGCGGGACCAGGCCCTCGGGGCCGCCGTCGACGCGGATCAGCAGGTGCTTGCCGCGTGGCACGACCTCCGTCACGGTGCGCCCGGACAGGTCCGCGGTCGCGACCGACGGGAACCGCAGGTCGCTGCGCTCCAGGACCTTCCCGGCCAGGGCACGGCGCAGCAGCGCGGCCTGGCGGTGGACGGTGTCACCCTCCGGCACGATCGCCCCCTCGCCCGCCGGTCACCGGCGCATCCTGAGCCCGCGCGGGGTCGAGTAGAAACCGCCCGCGACGAGGGACTCCCGCACGGCCGCCTCGAGGGGGCCCGCGCCGAGGACCTCGGCGCCGTTGACCTTCTCGACCGTCAGCTTGTCCACGGCGCCCCGGCGGACCGTGTCGGCCACGGCCGGTCCGGCCGCGGCCAGGGCTTCGGGGTCCTCCGTGAAGGCGAGGACCGTGCGGCCTCCGCGTTCCACGTACAGGACCAGCGCCCCGTCCACGAGCACGACGACGGCGCCCGCCTTGCGCCCGGGCCGGTGCCGGCCCGTGGTGCCGGACCCGCCGGCGGGGGAGGCCGCAGGCTCGGGCCACTCGAGAGCCGCCCCGTACGGGTTGGCGGGGTCGGTCGCGGCCAGGGCGAGCGCCACCGGTGCCTCGGCGCGCACCTGGTCGTCGGTGCCGAACGTGCGCAGGTGGTCCACCGTGGCGGGCTGCGCGAACTGCGCCGCGCCCAGCCCCTCGACGAAGTAGCCGCGGCGGGCCCTGCCGGAGTCCTCCAGGGTGGACAGCACCTTGTACATCGTGGCGAAGCCGCCGGGAACCTCCTCGACGGCCACGGGGCCTCGGGTCACCACGCCGTAGCGGTCCAGCAGCAGTTCCGCGGTCGCGGAGGCGCGGAGGGTGGGGTCCAGCGGATCGGGCCGCAGGGCGGACCAGCGCCCGGCCACGAGCGGCGAATCGTGGCGCTCGAGGGTCACGGCGGCCGTGCGTGGGCCGGGGCGGGATTCGGCGCCGCGCAGCCGGGCGGCACCGCGGCGGACGGTGGAACGGCCGCGGGGCGTCCGTGGCCGGTGCCGGTGCGCGGCCTGGCCGCCCGCCAGCAGGGAGCGCACCGGGTGGAAGGTGTCGTTGGTGATCAGCCCGGCCCACACGAGGTTCCACAGGGCCGTGGTCAGCTCGGCGGCCGGGACGGGCTCGTCCCCGAGCAGGCCCTGCAGCTGCGGGAAGAACCACGCACCGCCGGAGGCCATGGCCTCGAGGACGCGCCGCTCCAGGGCGGAGTCCAGGGCCACCGCGCGTGCGGCCAGGTCCTGGGCCGGCGGCAGGGTGAGCTGCGCGGCCTCGCTCAGGTGCAGCGAGACCCAGCCGTCGTCCCCGGCCAGGGAGCCGGCGCCGGACCAGAGGAGCTCTCCCGAGGCGGTGAGCTCGTCGAGCAGCTCCGGGCGGTAGTCGGCCACCCGGGCCGCGAGCACGAGCGGCTCCCAGGCCGAGGCGGGGACGGCCACGCCCGCGAGCTGGTCCACCACGGTGAGGACGCCGTCCTCCCCGCGCAGCTGGTTGCCCCGTCCCACGTGCTGCCACGCGGGGAGGAACCGGGCGTAGACCTGCGCGGGGACCGGCTCGACGTCGCGGCGCAGGGCGGCCAGCGACCGACGGCGGATCCTGCGCAGCACCTCGGTCTCGCACCACTCGGAGGCGGCGGGACCGCGTCCGCCGGAGTCGGGCCGCACCGGCCGGAACTCGCCCTCGACCACGCGCCGGTCCGCGGCGAGCCGCTCCAGCGTGGTGCGGACCACCGCCACGCCGAGTCCGAGGTGCGCGGCGGCCTCGTCCACCGTGAAGGGTCCGTGGGTGCGGGCCCACCGGGAGACGAGATCGGCCAGCGGGTCCTCGACCGGTTCCACGAACGCGAGCGGCACGCCCATGGGCAGGGGGACGCCCAAGGCGTCGCGCAGCCGGGCGGCGTCCTCGATCGCGGCCCAGTGCTCGACGCCGCGCAGGTGAACCCGCAGGGCGCGGTTGGCCGAGACGAGCCGGCCGAGCCATCCGGCGGCGACTCCCTCGGGGCACGGGGCCTCGGCGTCCTCGGGGTCCTGGAGCCTCCGGGCGGCCTCGGCGGCGGTGAGCGGGCCCAGCAGTCGCAGTAGGTCGGCCGTTCCCTCGAGCCCGCGCAGCCGCCGGTCGGGGGCGAGCCGCTGCAGCTCCGCCTCGGTGCGCTCGATGACGTCGGGGTCCAGCAGCTCGCGCAGCTCGGCGCGGCCCAGGAGCTCGTTGAGCAGGGCGGCGTCGAGGGACAGGACGGCGGCCTTGCGTTCGGCGAGGGGGGAGTCGCCCTCGTAGAGGAACTGGGCCACGTAGCCGAACAGGAGGGTGCGGGCGAAGGGGGAGGGCTGCTCGGTGGTGGTCTCCACCACCCGGATCGAGCGTCGCCCGACCGCGCGGTGGAGCTCCTTGAGCGCGGGCAGGTCGTAGACGTCCTGGAGACACTCGCGGATCGTCTCCAGGATGATCGGGAACTGCGGGTACTTCCGGGCGACGTCGAGCAGCTGCGCCGAGCGCTGGCGCTGCTGCCACAGCGGCGAGCGCCGGCCGGGGTCGCGCCGGGGCAGCAGCAGGGCCCGGGCCGCGCACTCCCGGAACCGGGACGCGAACAGCGCCGAGCCGCCCACCTCCTCCGTGACGATCCGGTCGAGCTCGTCGGCGTCGAAGAGGAACAGCTCCGCCCCCGGGGGCTCGTCCTCCATGGCCGGCACCCGCAGCACGATGCCGTCGTCGGCGGCCTGCGCGGAGCCGTCCAGCCCGTACCGTTCGTGCAGCCGCGCACCGACGGCCAGGGCCCACGGCGCGTGCACGGGCATCCCGAACGGCGAGTGCAGCACCACCCGCCAGTCCCCGAGCTCGTCGTGGAAGCGCTCGACGACGAACAGCCGGTCCGAGGGGACCTGTCCCACGGCGTCCTTCTGCTCGGCCACGTAGGCGAGCAGGTTGTCGGTGGCCCACTCGTCGAGACCGGCCTCGCGCAGGCGGGCACGGGCGTCCTCCTCGGAGGCCCCGGCGATCTCGCGGTTGAACCGGCCCACCGCACGGCCCAGCTCCACGGGCCGGCCGGGTCCGTCCCCGTGCCAGAACGGCAGCTTGCCCGGGACGCCCGGGGCGGGGGAGACGATGACACGGTCGTGGGTGATCTCCTCGATCCGCCAGCTGGAGGCGCCCAGGGCGATGACGTCGCCCACACGGGACTCGTAGACCATCTCCTCGTCGAGCTCGCCCACTCGCTTCGAGTTCTTGCCGTCCTGTGCGCCCACCAGGTAGACCGCGAACAGCCCGCGGTCCGGGATGGTCCCGCCCGAGGTCACGGCCAGCCGTTGCGCGCCGGGCCGGCCCTCGATGGTGCCGGTCTCGCGGTCCCAGACGATGCGCGGGCGCAGCTCGGCGAACTCGTCGGACGGGTACCGACCCGAGAGGAGATCCAGGGTGGCGTCGTAGGCGGAGCGGGGCAGGGAGAGGAACGGCGCGGAGCGGCGGACGGTGTCGAACCACTCCTCGACGTCGACGGGCCCGAGCGCGCTGGCCGCGACCGTCTGCTGGGCCAGGACGTCGAGCGGGTTCAGCGGGACCGCGAGCGGCTCGATCCGTCCCTGGATCATGCGCTCCACCGTGACCGCGGCGTCCAGGAGGTCGCCGCGGTGCTTGGGGTAGAACCAGCCGCGCGAGACCTCGCCGACCTGATGGCCCGCGCGTCCCACGCGCTGCAGCCCCGAGGCGGCCGAGGGCGGCGCCTCGATCTGGACGACGAGGTCCACCGCGCCCATGTCGATGCCCAGCTCGAGGGAGGACGTGGCCACCACGCAGCGCAGCCGCCCGGTCTTGAGGTCGTCCTCGATGAGCGCACGCTGGTCCTTCGAGACCGACCCGTGATGGGCGCGTGCCAGCACCGGGGCCGCGCCCTCGTAGCGTCCGGTCTGCCGCCGGAGGCCGGCAGGCTCCTCCGCACGGCCCGGCTCCGGAGCGTCCGGCTGCGGGCGGTCCGGCTGCGCCATGTCCGGCTCCGCGCGGTCCGGCGCCGCGCTGTCCGGACTCCCGCCCGGCGGACGGTCCAGGATCCCGCGGAGCACCTCGCCCACGGGCTGCGGCTGCTCGTTCCCCGCGGGCGGCGCCGGGCCGTCGTCGCCCCACGGCCCGGCCTCCGCGGGCGGGCTGTCCGCGGAGGCGTGCTCGACGCGGAAGGCGTAGATCTCGTTGAGCCGTGCCGTGAGCTTCTCGGCCAGACCCCGGGAGTTGGCGAAGACGATGGTCGAGCGGTTCTCCAGGACCAGGTCCACGACCCGTTCCTCCACGTGCGGCCAGATCGACGCGGAGCTGCGCGGCTCCAGGGCGTCGAGGTCGTCGTCGCCGAACGCCGACCCGGCGAGCGACGGCGACGCTCCCGGCCCGCCCAGCACCGTCATGTCCGGGATCGGCACGGAGACCGTGAGGTCCCACTTCTTCTCCGCCCGGGGCGCGACCACGGTCACCGGTTCCCGGCCGCCCAGGAAGCGGGCCACGGTCTCGATCGGCTCGACGGTCGCGGAGAGACCGATGCGCTGCACCGGACGCTCCAGCAGCGCGTCGAGCCGTTCGAGGGTGACCGCCAGGTGCGCTCCGCGCTTGGTGCCCGCCACCGCGTGCACCTCGTCCACGATCACCGTCCCCACGTCCGTGAGGGTCTCGCGCGCCTTGGACGTCAGCATGAGGTACAGCGACTCGGGCGTGGTGATGAGGATGTCCGGCGGGTTGGTCAGCAGGGCCCGGCGGATCGCCTGCGGCGTGTCCCCCGAACGGACGCCCACGCTGATCTCGGGCGGCTCGACCCCGGCGTGGCGGGCGGTCTGGGAGATCCCGATCAGCGGGGCCCGCAGATTGCGCTCCACGTCCACGCCCAGCGCCTTGAGCGGGGAGATGTACAGGACCCGGGTCCCGCGGCGCCCGCCCCGGCCGCCGGCGGAGCGCGCCTTGTCCCTCAGGCTCTGCCCGTCACCTTCCCGGACCGTGGGGCGGGCCGGGACCGTGCCCGCGGCACCGCTCCCGGCGCCCTCGGCCACGAAGCGGTCGAGGGCCCACAGGAAGGCCGCGAGGGTCTTGCCGGAGCCGGTGGGCGCGACGATGAGGGCGTGGCGCCGGGCCGAGATCGCCCGCCAGGCGCCCTCCTGGGCCGGGGTGGGGGCGGCGAAGGCCCCCGAGAACCACGTGCGGGTGTGCTCGGTGAAGAGGTCGAGGGCCGGTTCAGGTGCCAAAGCCCTGGATCTCGAGCTGCTGGATCTGCGGATCGGCGCAGGCCTGCGCCGGGAACGGGACCACGACGGACTCCGTGCTCTCCGGCGGGTACACGCGCAGCCCGGCGGCGGCCCGGGCGTCGCACGCGGGGTAGTTGCCGGCCTGGCCCACTCGCAGAACGGCGCTGACGGACTCGCCGGGTGCCACGGCCTGGCCGGTGCCCGGCGTGGTGGCGTCCCGCACGGCCGGTGCGCCGATCATCGCGCCGGAGGCGTCCACGAAGGACACGCCGGGGTAGCCGCCGAGCGTGCACGGGGTGTCGCTCGTGTTCGTGGCGGTGAGGTTCACGAAGACGGATCCGGCGGCGCCTCCGGCCGGCACGGCCACGAGCTCCAGCTGGCCGGCGGTGCACCAGCGGGACCCGGCGCCGGAGGCCGCGCCACCGGCGGTCGCGTCGTCGGGCTCCTCCGCGGGCGCCGGGATCCCGCCGGGGGACCGTGCGGGATCCCCGGCCGTGGCCGTGGGCGTGGGCGACGGTGCGGCCGTGGACTCCTCCGTCGGCTCGGCGGTGCTTCCGGTGGTGCTCTCGTCGGTGGGGGACGGCGTGTCCTGGTCCTGCGTCCCGCCGGAGCACGCGGCCAGGGCGAGGACGGACAGGAGTGCGAGCGCGGCGGGGAACGGCCGGGACAGGGTCGAGGGTGACATCAGGGGGATCCTCCTCGTGCGGGCGTCGTGGAGGGCCGGGCCGCGGGGCGGCGACGTCCCTCTCGGGGGCCTCCAGTGTAGGGGCGGGCACCGACACGTCAGCAGGTCCACGGCCCCGTCCCCGTGCGATCGTGCCTGCACGGTCGTCCCCGGGCGATCATTCCCGCCCGGCCGTGCCGCGCGGGCGACGACCGTTCCCGACGTTCCCGTCGACGTGCCCGCCGACGTGTCCTCGGTGCGCTTCGGTCTGCGGGCCCGACGTCGTGGGCTACTGCGCGAAGCCCTCTCCGGGTTCCTCCGGCTTCCTCCCCCGGCGGGCTCGCCGGAGCGTGTTCCGCACCCGCTGCCCGGTGCGAGACCGGCGGCCCGGACCGGATCGTGGCCGGGCCACGTGGTCCGTGTCGTGGTCGGTGTCGAGATCCGGGTCGTGGCCGGTCTCGTGGTCTCGGTCGATGTGGACCGGGGGGAGTGCGGCGCGCAGGATCTGGGCGAGGTGCACGCCGTCGGTGCCGGTGCCCTGGGCGATCTGGGTGCGGCAGGAGAATCCGTCGGCGAGCACGATGGTGTCCGGGGCGGCGGCGCGGATGGCGGGGAACAGTTCGCGTTCGGCGAGGGTCTGGGAGACCTCGTAGTGGCCGGGCTCGAAGCCCCAGTTGCCGGCCAGCCCGCAGCAGCCCCCGCCGATGACGGTGGTGTCCATGCCCAGCTTCGCCAGCACGTCCAGCTCGGGGCCGTAGCCGCCGGTGGACTGCTGGTGGCAGTGGACCTGGCACAGCGCGGGGGCGGGGGCGGTGCCGGGGGCCGGTTCCCGGAAGGGCCAGGGCTTCCCGGCGGCCAGGTGGGCGGCGGTGAAGGCGCCCAGGGTCGTGGTGAGCTCCTTCATCCGGGCGGCCCGGGGGTCGCCGGGCAGCAGCTCGGTGATCTCGTGGGTGAGCATGACCGTGCAGGAGGGTTCCAGCCCGATGACCGGGTGGCCGGCGGTCAGCAGCGGTTCCATCACGTCCAGGGTGGCGGACAGGACCTTCCGGGTCATGTGCAGCTGGCCGGTGGAGTGCCAGGTCAGCCCGCAGCAGACGTTGCCCGTGGGCATCAGCACCCGGTAGCCCATGGCCTCGAGGACCTCCACGGCGGCCTTGCCGGGGGCGTCGGCGGAGAAGTTCGTGAAGGTGTCCGGCCACAGCACCACGGTGGGCGGGCCGTCGGTGGCGTCCCCGGGCCGGTGGCCGGCCCCGGGGATGGGGCGCTGCCGGAACCAGCGGGTGAGCGGCTGGTCGGCGAAGGAGATCATCCGCCGTTTCGGCTCGATCCCGCCCAGGCGCTTGGTGAGTTCCTCGACCGGGCGGAATGACTCGGCGGCGTTGATGGCCCGGAAGGCGAAGGGGACCTTCTCGGCCAGCCGCATCAGCAGCGGCATCCAGCCCATCGTCAACTGCGCCATGGGCCGGCGGTCCGGGCCCAGGAAGGAGGCCAGCCCGTGCCGGTAGTGGTGGTGGAGGAACTCGGCCTTGTAGGTGGCCATGTCCACGTTGACCGGGCACTCGCTCACGCAGGCCTTGCAGGACAGGCACAGGTCCAGGGCCTGCAGGGTCTCCTTCGACTTCCAGCCCTCGGTGATGGACTCCCCGCGCAGCATCTCGGCCAGGGACCGGGCCCTCCCGCGGGTGGAGTGCACCTCGTCGCCGGTGGCCTGGAAGGACGGGCACATCGCCCCGACGTCGGAGCGGCACGCCCCCACGCCCACGCACCGGTTGACGGCCCCGGCGAAGGACCCGCCGTCGGCGGAGAACGCGTGCACCGGGGTCAGCTCGAAGGTCCGCGCCCCGGGGCCGGGACGGATGCCCTGATCGATGGGCTCGGGGTCCACGAGCACCCCGGGGTTGAAGAGCCCCTCCGGGTCGAAGACGGCCTTGAACTGCCCGAAGGCCTCCAGGGCCTGCCGGGAGTAGATCGTGCCCAGCAGCTCCGAACGGGCCCGCCCGTCCCCGTGCTCCCCGGACACCGACCCGCCGTAGCGGTGCACCAGGGCCGCGGCGGCCTCGATGAACTGGCGGTAGGTGCCCACCCCGGCCTCGGTGGAGAGGTCGAAGGAGATGCGGATGTGCACACACCCCTCCCCGAAGTGCCCGAAGGGGATCCCGGTCAGACCCTTCTCGTGCAGCAGGTCGTAGAGGTCGGCCAGGTACTCCCCCAGCCGCGCCGGGGGCACCGCGGAGTCCTCCCAGCCCGGCCAGGCCTCCCCGCCCTCGGGCAGCCGCGTCACGATCCCGGCCCCGGCCTCCCGGATCCGCCACAGGCCCCTGGCCTGCTCCGCGCCGGAGACGATCACGGAGTCCACCACGTGCTCGCCCACCAGCCCCGGCAGCTCCCGCGCCCGGGCCTCGGCCTCCTCCAGGGTCTCCGCCCCGACCTCGCAGTACAGCCACCCCCCGCCGGCCGGCAGCTCGGCCCCGGCCCGCTCCTGGCCCGGGCGGGTGCGCAGGGCCGCCAGCAGGTCCGAGCCCATGCCCTCGATCGTGTACACCCCCGCCACCCGCAGCGCCGGGGCCGCGGTGGCCGCGGCGATCGCGTCCTGGAAACCGAGCACGGCCAGGGCCGTGTGCGCCGGTCGGGCCACCAGACGCACCGTCAGCCGCGTGATGATCCCGCAGGTGCCCTCCGACCCGGCGAAGGCCTTGGCCGTGTCGAACCCGTTCTCGCCCAGCAGGTAGTGCAGCCCGTACCCGGAGACCTGCCGGGGGAACTGCCCCAGCTCCGTGCGCAGCACCGCCAGATGCCGGTCCCGCAACCCCCTCAGGGCCGCGTCCAGGGCGGGATCGGACGTCCCGCCCGCGGCGAGCTCGACCTCCCGGCCGTCGGCGAGCATCACCGTCACCGACACCAGGTTCTCCGCCGAGGTCCCCCACGCCACCGAGTGCGAGCCGCAGGCGTTGTTGGCCACCATCCCCCCGATCGTGCACCGCGAGTGCGTGGAGGGATCCGGCCCGTAGGTCAGCCCGAACTCCGCGGCCGCCGCGCGCAGCTGATCACACACCACCCCCGGCTCGATCGTCGCCGTGCCCGCCTCCGGGTCGATCGCCAGGATCCGGTTGAAGTACCGGGAGGTGTCGATCACCAGACCCTCCCCGATCGCGTTGCCCGCCACCGACGTCCCCCCACCGCGGGCCACCACCGGCCAACCCCGCTCCCGCGCCAGCCCCAGCAGCTCCCGGACCTCCTCCACCGTCCGCGGCTCGGCCACGGCCGCCGGCAGCCGCCGGTAGATCGACGCGTCCGAGACATAGGCAGCACGCGTCATGAGGTCGTCACGGATCTCGGTCATGGGTCCACTTCCTGCACGGCGTCGCCGCCGGTCCGTCCGGGTCTGGTCAGGGCTGTGCGGGTCGTCCCCGAGGGGACGGGCCGGTCACCACTCGGGGGCGATGGTGACCTCGGCGCCGTCGAGGTCCTCGGACCACTCGACCTGGCAGGTGAGCCGGGAGGTGTCGTGACGGGTGTCGTCGAGCATCTCCAGGAGCTCCTCCTCCTCCTCGTTCGTCCCGCCGGTCTTCTGGAACGCGGCCGGGTCCAGGTAGGAGTGGCACGTGGAGCAGGAGGCGTTGCCGCCGCAGGTGGCGAGGATCGGGTACTTGTGGCGGGTGAGCGCCTCCATGAGCGTCTCGTAGTCCTTCCACTCCACCCCCTCGGTGCGGTTGCCCTCGCGGTCGATCACGGTGATCTTGATGCTGCTCACTGGATGGCCTCCTCGGGGCGCGGTCGCCCCTGGTCTCGACGTCGGAAATCCCGCCCCATTGTACGGTCGCGGGACGAGGGCCCCGTGCGCGCCTCAGCGGGCGCCGGGCAGGGTCCGGACGGTGAGCGCCTGGGCCACCTGGCCGAGGTAGCCGGCCTCGTCGTGCAGGGCGGACTCGGTCAGGCCGGCCCCCGTCGGGCCGAACGTCACGTGGGTGTCCAGGCCCACCCAGGGGGAGACCGGCTCGCGGACCAGGTGCACGCTGAGGTCCACGTTGGGGAAGGCCAGCTCGTGGGGCCCCACCCGCACGGCGATCCCGTTGGCCGCGTCCACGGCCGCGAGGAACCGTGCGGTGACGCAGACCTCCTCGCCGTCGACGACGGCGTGGGGCGCCCGAAGCCACATGGCGGCGCTGCCGGGCCGGTGCTCCCGCACCTGCCGGGCCTCGAGGGAGCCGATGTAGCCGCCGCCCCAGCGGCCGCCCAGGTGGGCCGGCACGGCCTCGTCGACCGCGGGCATGGCCGGTCGCAGCGTCCCCGCGGCCCCTGCGGTCTCCCCGCGGACCAGCCGCCACACGCTCAGCCGGATGCACGAGCGCCCGGCGTGGCTCATGGTGGCCTCGAGCAGCTCGATGGTGCGGCCGGGGCGGACCACCCGGGTGCTCACCTCCACCTCCCCGCCGGGGATGAAGCCGAGGATGTCGTAGGAGAAGCGCACCGGCAGCACGTCCTCGCGGGGGTGGCGGACCGCCACGGCGTGGGCCAGCAGCCCGGAGGCGGCCGCCATGTGCTGCTCGTCGTCGTTCCAGGCGCCCTGCGCGTGCAGCGTCGAGCGGAACCGGTCCGGGCCCAGCCGCACGAAGTAGGCGTCCGGGAAGTCCTCCCCGCCCGCGCCCAGGTGGCCCCGGGATCCGGTCATGGCTCCTCCTCGTCGTGCGCTCGCCGGGCGTTCGTCGTCCGGGCCGTCGGAGGCGACCCTACCCACCGGCCGGACCCGTGACGTCATCGTTATGCCGGTAATGTTCGGCCCGACCCTCCGACGACGGACGAGAGCTCCTACGCTGGGAGTCGGACCGCGTCCCGCACGGAGACCCCTCGACGCTCCGGCCGGCGGTCCGGGCCGGGGGGAAGGCCGACGACGCACCGCCCATGCCACGCACGCCGAGACCTTCCGGGGGTGGACGCGATGACCGGTACAGGGGATCGTCCTGCCCGGCCGGGGCTTCCCTGCGGTGACGGCCTCGTGCGCGAGCGGCTGCTGCGCAAGCTGGACCGCGCGCTCTCGGCGCGGCTGGGCCTCGTGGTCGCGGCGCACGGCACCGGCAAGACGACCCTGCTGGCGCACTGGGCGGCCCGGCGGCCGGGTCCGGTCATCTGGCACCGGGTGGACGCGGCCGACAGCCGCCCCGAACGCCTCCTCGCCCGCCTGGCGCGGGACGTGGCCGCGCTGGTGGGCGGGCCCGAGCCGCGATCCACGGCCGAGCTGGCCGCCCTGGCCGAACGGGCGCGAGGCCCCCTGTGCATCGTGCTCGACGACGTGCACCTGATCGTCGGCACCCCCGCCGAGACGGAGCTGGAGCGGCTGCTCGTCCTCAGCCCGCCCACCGTCCATCTCGTGGTGGCCGGACGGCAGGCGCCCTCGTTCAACGTCGCCCGCCCGGAGTTCAGCACGGCCGTGCTGGTCGACGGCGAGGACCTGCGCTTCCGCGCGCACGAGGCCCACGCCCTCTTCCGCGACGTCCACGGCCGGCGCCTGGACCCCTCTCAGGTGCTCGACCTCGTACGCACCACGGACGGCTGGGCCGCCGGACTGCACCTCTTCCACCTCCACGCCGTGAACCGCAGCCCGGTGGAGCGGCACCGGGCGGCGTGTGACGCCGGCGCCCACTACGCCCGGGACTACCTGAGGCAGCACGTGACGGGCGGTCTCCGCGCGGAGGAGACCCGCCTGCTGCAGGTGGCCTCCCTGTTCGACGTGGTGGTCCCGCGGTACTGCGACGCGCTGCTGGGCACCCCGGGCACCGCAGGGCCCGCCCTGCAGGACCTGCGGCGCCGGTCCTTCCTGGCGGAGGACGACCTCGCGGGAGGCCTGCGGATGCCGGCGCTCGTGCGCCGGTTCCTCGCCGAGGACCTGCGGGCGAGCTCCGAGCGCGGCCGCTGCGCGGCGCTGCGCGGGCGGGCCGCCGCGCTGCTGGAGCGTGACGGCGACCCGGGTGGCGCACTCGCCCTCCTCGCCGAGGACGGCCGGTGGGCGGAGGCGCTGCGCCTGCTCGAGCGGTCCGGCGCCGCGGCGGTCGGACCGGGGGCCTGCGCCTGGGCCGAGCACCTCTCCCCGGAGCTGGTCGAGGCGGAACCCGCGTTCGGTCTCGCCGAGGCCCGCCGGCTCTTCGACGACGGACGCTTCGCGGCGGCTCACGCGGCGGCGAGCCGGGCGCTGGCCCGCACCGACGTCCCGGCGCACAGGGTCCTCGCGACGGAGCTGCGGAATCGGGCCGCCGACTGGGCGGTCCACGAGGGAGCGGCTCCGCCCGGTGCGGGGCCCGGGCCCGAGCGCCCTCTGCGCGCGGCGACCCGGCACGATCCGGCCTCGGTCGCCCGGGAGCTGGGCGGGCACGAGGAGGAGCTGCTCCCGGCCGGCATCGCCTGGCTGCTCGCGGGCGACCGGCGGGCCGCCCTACCGCTGCTGCGCCGGAGCGCGCGCGACCTCGACCGGGACCGGCCCTCGGCGCTGGCGGCGCAGCTCGTCCTGGCGCTCTTCGGGTCCGAGGAGACCGGGGCCGTCCCCGGCGCCGCGGCCGACGAGATGGCGGCCGTCCAGCGCCACGCCCGGTACGGCGGACTCTCGTGGCTTGCACGGCTGTCCGAGGGCATGCTCGCGGCCCTGTCGGGAGGCGACGCCGGCGCCGAGATCGCCGACGCGGTGGTCCTCGACTGCGAGGAGCGCGGCGACCACTGGGGTGCGGCGCTCCTGCGCGCCGTCACGGTCCTGGCCGGACCTCGCGGCGGTGCGTCCCCGCGGGACGAGACCGCGGCTCTCGCCGTCCGGTTCCGGGCGCTGCACGCGGACGTGCTCGCCGCGTGGGCGAGTTCCCTGGCGCCCCGTCCGGGCGGTGACCTGCCGCCCGGGGCGCTCGCGCTGACCGGGCGCGCGCCGACCGCGCCGGCGCAGGACGGACCCGGCGCGGCGTCGGTGTGCTGCTTCGGGGGCCTCACGGTGCGGGTCGGAGACGCGTCACTGGACCTCGACGGCGTGCGGCCGCGTGCCCGCACCGTGCTGCGGCTGCTGGCCCTGCACGCCGGGCGGCCCGTGCACCGGGACCGGCTCGCGGGGATACTCTGGAGCGACCTGGAGCCGGTCCGGGCGCTGCACAACCTGCAGGTGAACATCTCCGCGCTGCGCCACGTCCTGGACGAGCACGGTGGCGGCCGCGGGGCGATCGCACGCCAGGGCGACTCCTACGTGCTCTTCCCCGGAGCCGGCGCCCGGTCCGACGTCGACGGGTTCGACGCCCTCGTGCACGAGGCGGAACGGGCGCGGCGGAGCGGGGACCTGCCGCGGACGGAGACCGCTCTGGAGGCCGCGGTCGAGCTCTACGCCGGAGACCTCCTCCCCGAGGAGGGAGCCGCGGACTGGCTCGTGGACATCCGCGACCGCTACCGGTTCCGGGCGGCCCAGGCCGCGGGCGACCTGGCACGGACGAGGGCATCCCTGGGTCGCGGGGACACCGCGATCCCCGCCGCGGAGCGCAGCGTCGAGCTCGACCCGTGGCGGGACGAGTCGTGGCGTCTGCTCGTCGAGCTGCTGCAGGACGCCGGAGAGCTCGCCGAGGCCGAGCGCACGCGGCGCCGCTACCACGACATGCTGGACGCCCTCGGGATCCGCGGCGGTCCCGGATGAGCTGCGGGCGCCGGGGCGGCGGTCCCGGCACCCGTGTCCGGGGAGGGTGCCGGTCCCGTGGGGCGCCGGCCCGTACTCACAGCACGAACACCAGCAGCAGGACGAGCAGGACGAGGGCGAGCACCGCCCAGAGCACCGGGGACGGCCGGCGCCGCGGAGGCGGGGGAGGGGGCTCGGCCGGGACGGCGTGACCGGTCCGGCCGAGCTCCAGGGCGCACCGCCGGCAGAAGTGCCGCTCGGGGGAGTTCCCGGCTCCGCACCGGGGGCACGCGACCTCCCCGGGTGCCACGACGTCGGGCGCCGGGCGTGCGGGGCGGGGCGGAGGAGGGGCTCCGCCCCCGGACGGCACCCCCTCCGCGTCCCGCGAGGGCCTGACGGGGCTGGGCGCGCGCGACGTCGAC
Organism: Kocuria rhizosphaerae; assembly: GCF_044462265.1. Lineage (NCBI taxonomy): Bacteria > Bacillati > Actinomycetota > Actinomycetes > Micrococcales > Micrococcaceae > Kocuria > Kocuria rhizosphaerae. Next base: position 27,676 of record NZ_JBISWL010000080.1, on the reverse strand, counting down.
GACTTCACCCTGGCCGTCCCGTCGGGAGGCGGAGGTGAGGAGTGCGACGGGTGGGGTGGGGGCGGTGCGGAGGAGCGCTGGGGCGGGGGCCGCCGCGGGGACTCCGGCGGGAACCCGGCTCGGGACGACGACGAGGACCCGGGCCGGGAGGACGACGAGGGCTCCGGCGTGGACTCCGGCGGCAGCGGGGAGACCTTGTCGCTGGTGCGCCGGACCGTCGAGGGGGAGGGGCGCCGGGCCGGTGCTTCGCGCGCAGGGGGACCCGGTTCCGCCGGCGGGGGTGGCGTGGACGGCCCGGTGCCGCCGCGGGGTGGCCGGGCACGCGGCGTGGTGCCGCCGTCGCGGGGTGGCCCGGCAGGCGGTGCGGACGGCTGGTCCTCCCACGCCAGGAACGCGTTGCAGTTGGAGCAGAACTCGGCGCCCGCCGCGTTGCGGGTGCCGCACTCCGGACAGATCTGCATGGCGATCTCCTCAGGTCCCGGTCTCGGACGTCTCGAGCACCTCGAGCGTGTGGGGCACGTGCGCCGGTTTCACGGCACGGACCACGGCGTCGAGCCGGCGGACGTCCACGTCCGCCACCGAGCGGGCGTAGGCCCGGACGTGCAGCCCCGGACGGGACGAGCCCGGCAGCTCCGTGTGCGGGGTCCGGGACCAGACCGTTCCCCCGGAGTCCTCGATGTCGACGTGGACCACGCCGGCGGCGGCGAGCCGGACGGCGTCGGCGATCCCCGCGGCGGTCCCGCGGCGCCGGTGGATGCGGGCCCCGTTCGCGACGATCTCCCGGCGCTGTGCCACGGGCCAGTGCTCGTCGACGCGCACCCCCACCCACTCGGAGAGCCAGGTGAGGAAGTCCTCGGGGGCCAGCTGCGGGTCCACGTAGGAGGCCAGGCCGTCGAGGGTCAGGAACACGGGTGCCAGCGACTCGTCGAAGCCGGCCAGGAACCGCTGCAGGAACTCGTCCTCCTGCAGCACGGCCGGGAGCCGGGAGGCCACCGGGACGGGGCTCTCGAGCCCGGGGATCAGCCCGCGCATCTCACTCGCCCTCCGCGACGCGGACTTGGTGGCCGACGGAGAACACCAGATCGTGCTTGCCCAGGTCGATCCGCTGCACGCGCTCGCCGCGCTCGCCGGTGCGGGGGTCGACCGCGAAGAGGAAGACCTCGTCCACGATCTCGGTGCCGGGGAGCCGCTGGAGCACCGCGTGCACCTCGCCCGACTGCACCGGCCGGCCGAAGGGCCAGCCGTCCCCGTCGGGGCCGCCGCGGATCGGGTCGAAGTACTCGTACAGGGCCTGGAGCGACAGCCGTTTGAGGGAGTCGGTCGCGACCTTCCGACGGGCCGTCAGACGGGCGACGACCGTCACCCCCAGGTAGCGGGGCGGCTCGACGACGACGCGGGCGCCGACCGGGCGCCGTTCGTCGAGGTACTCGGCCACGACGGTGAGGGTGTTGTCGTCGGGGACGAGGTCACCGAAGCGCAGCCGGGCCTCCTCGTCGGGGACGGCGGAGGGGACCACGAGCACCCGCACCCCGCCCGCGTCCGCCGCGGAGGTCGCCGGGATGCAGCGCACCCGGGCGATGCCGGGCGCCGCCCGGCGGGCGAGCTGCTCGTAGTCCTCGCTGGTCACCGCACGGTCGCGGGTGCGAAGGGCGAGCGGGCCACGCTGCCGGGCCTGGTCGACGGTCTCCACGGCCACGCCTCCCTGCGCGGCACGGCGGTTCTCGATCCGCACCACGAAGGGGATGGTGGAGCGCAGGACGGTCACCGTGCGCGGGGCGACGTTGCCCCGCGGTCCGCCGCCGGTCCGGTACTCCCGGACCCGCAGCGTGCTGCCCACGGGCGGAACGGCGCCGTAGCGCCGCAGGGAGCCGTCCGGTTCGCGGACGGCGGGCGGGAGCCGGACGACGCCGTCGGCGCGGTCGAGCTGGACCACCCGGTCGCCCGGGGAGCAGTTGGCGAAGGTGTCCACCTCGGTCCAGGTCTGCCATCCGGAGCCGTCGCCGACCTCGACCGAGAAGTCGCGTCCGTCCGGGACCACGGGCCGCCGGGCGAGGGGGAAGGCCTGGCCCGGGGCGCCGTCGGAGGTGCCGAGGACCTCGCCGTGGACCGTCTCGGCGTGCACCGCCGGGACGGACCCGCCGATCGTGAAGGCGGTCACGCTCCTGATCCCGGGCGAGGCGCTGTAGGGCGGGTAGCCCTCGGCCGGCAGGACCACCCGGCAGCGGAGCCAGCCGGCCCGGGTCCCGCCGACCACGGAGGCCGTGTGGGCGTGCGGCAGGTGCAGGACCACGTCGCCCGGGCGGTTGAGGCCTCCGGTCTCGTCCCGGTCCACGTCGCACCGGGTCCAGCCGGAGCGGGTCCAGGCCTCCCAGACGAGCGGCGGGTGCCGGGGGTCCACACCGACGCCGCGGACCTCGCAGTCGAACCGCAGGGCCACCGCGCAGGACGGCGCGCTGTCGTCGAGGCCCAGCATCAGCACGTCGTCGGGCAGGGGAGGCGCCCCGAAGCACGGGAAGTCCTCGCCCCCGCGCGGGCGGGCGGGCCGCACGACGGGCTCGCCCCCGTGGCTGCTGGTGCGCAGGTGGGCGAGGCTGCGCGGCGGGATCACGAGCTCACGCGCCGTGGCGAAGGCGACGGCGTCGTCCTCGTCGGTGCGCCGGGTGGCGGCCTCCGTGCCCTCCGGGACGACCACGGGGTTGGGCTGCGGCGCGGAGAGCCACAGCAGCAGCTCCACCGTGGCGGCCGTCGGCGGGTGCAGGCTCACCCCCAGCAGGTCCAGGAAGGCGATGTAGAGCCGGTCGGGGATCCGGTTGAGGCGGTAGAACAGCTCGTCGGTCATGAACGCGAACGCCTCGATGAGCGTCACCCCCGGATCGGAGACGTTGTGGTCCGTCCACTCCGGGCAGCGCTGGGCGATCATGCGCTTGGCGTCGTCCACGAGGTCCTGGAAGCGGCGGTCGTCGAGGTGCGGGGAGGGGAGCATCGGATCACGTCTCCTGGTCGTGGCGCGGGATCGTGTAGAACGGGAAGACGAGGTTGCGGGGGTCGTTGGTGCCCCGCACGGTGTACTGCACCTCGATCAGGAGGACCCCGTCCCCGGCGGTGTCGAGGTGCACGAGGACGTCCTCCAGGTTGATCCGCGGCTCCCAGCGGTCGAGGGCCACCCGGACGGCGAAGGCGATGTCGCCGGCCGTGGCCGCGTCCGCCGGGGCGAACACGTGGTCGTGCACGGCGCACCCGAACTCGGGACGCATGGGCCGCTCCCCGGGGGAGGTGGCCAGGATGAGGTAGATGCTCTCCTCGATCTCCCGCACCTCCCGGGCCAGGGAGATGCTCCCGGTCCGGTCGGTCCGCAGCGGGAACGCCCACCCGGAGCCGATGAACTCCTGTCCCATCGTCCTGCCTCCTGCTCCTGGTTGTTCCTGCTCCTGATGGCTGCCGGTGCCGGGCGGCCCCGGTCGGTGCGGCACGACCTAGTTGATGCGCACGATCCCGCCCCTGACCGTGGTCGTCGCCGAACCCGAGAGCTCGGCCGACGCGGAGGCCGCGACCTTGACGCTGGTGGCCTTCAGCTCGGCCGTGGTCCGGCCCTCGGCGGAGACCGTGGCGCCCTTGAGGGCGAGCGCGGAGCTCGCCTCGACCGTCACGTTCCGGCCCTTGAGGGTGATGTCCCCCGTGGAGGTCGTGACGTCGATGCGGTCCTTGGCGGTCACGGTGACGGGGCCCTCCGAGGCGATCTCGATCCCGGCCGCGCCCTTCTGGACGAGGGAGACCTTCTGCGCGCCGCCGGAGGTGCTCAGCGTCAGCCGCTCCTCGCCGGGCGTCTCCACGAACTCCACGAGCATCCCGGTCCGGGACACGAAGGCCCGCCGCTGGATCGCTCCGTCGGTGGAGCCGACGTGGTCGCCCCACGGCTTGTCCGGGAGGTCCTGGCCGTTGTAGAGGCCCCCGAGGACGAAGGGCTGCTGGAAGCTGCCCTGGCCGAAGGCCACGAGCACCTCGTCCCCGACCTCGGGCAGGACCACCGCCCCCCGGCCGGGACCGGCCCCGGGCTGGACCGTCCGCACCCACCCGCTCTCGTAGGTGTCGGAGAGCAGCGGGAACTTGAGCTTGACCCGGCCCTGCTGCTCCGGGTCCTGGGCGGCGGTCACCACGGCGTTGAGCACCCCCGGGAAGGCCCCGGACCGCTCGCCCCGCGCGGCCGCGCCGCCGGCCACGCCGTAGAGGGACCGCTCCGAGGCGTGGCTGACGGTGAACGACGTCCGGTACCCGGTGTCGGGGCCGAACTCGTGGCGCGAGGAGCTGAGCGTGTAGCGGCCCTCGAAGGGCTTGCCGACCCCCACGAGGGACACGGCGGCCCCCGAGCGGAGCAGGGGGTTGCCGCGGGCCACGCCGTCGAGCTCGGCGAAGCCTCCCGCGAGGCGTGCGGCCAGGGCCGTCGCGGCGGCCTCGCACTGGGCCGGCTGGTGGAACACGGTGGCCGCGGCGACGTAGCGCGGGCTCCCGAACCGCCCGGCGAGCTCCTCGGGCCGGACCTCGGGCAGCGAGGCGCTGTGGGTGAGGGCGGGGGCGACGGCCACCAGCTCCCGCTTGCCGTCGACGTCCCAGCCACGCACCTCGACGTCGGGGACCTGGTCCGCCGAGGTGACCGTGCCGCGCAGCACGATGAGGTTGACCCCCTTCTCGACGACCAGCGGGTCCTGTCGCGCTCCGCCCTCCCCCGACGGCGCCGTCGCCGCGTCGGTCGCGGTGGTGAAGTTCAGGGCGCCGTCGGAGACGCTGAGCAGGGCGCCCGCCTCGTCGGCCAGCCGGTGGAGGAAGTCCCAGTCGCTCACGCCGTCCTGGGCCACGTGCTCCAGCACGGGCCCCCTGGCGTCGATGGTGCCCGTCCTCAGACCCGCCCGCGCGGCGACCGTCCGGGCGATGTCCGCCGCGGTGCTCTGCAGGTAGGCCTCGACCCGGCGCCCGCGGAACAGCCGGTGCGAGTGGTCGAGGCCGCGCACCACCGTGTAGGCGCCGTCGCTGCCGAGCTCCGTCTCGAGCGCCGTCACCTCCCCGGACAGCAGCGGTGTGGGCCCGGACGGGCCGCTGCGCTGCACCGAGAGGACGACGGGGTCCCCGATCCGCACGGACGTCCGCTCCAGGAAGGTCGCGTTCTCGTCGCTGTAGCGCAGGACGAAGAGGTCCGGCACGTTGGCGCTGTCGTCGACGTACCCCTCCAGCAGCAGCGCCGCCAGGTCGGGCGGGAGAGGGCGTCCCTTGATCTCCACCAGCAGCGTGCTGCTGTACTCCTCACCGAAGGCCATGCCGCCCCCCTCCCACCGGCGCGCGGGTCTCCCGCGGGTGGGCGAGCTCCTCGACGGTGGGCAGCAGCACCGTGCTGCCCGGCCGCAGCCGCATCGGGTCGTCGAGACGGTTCAGGGTGGCCACCGCCCGCCACAGCGCGGGGTTGCCGTACTCCGCGTACGCGATGCCGGCGAGGGTGTCGCCCTCGACCACCAGGTGGGCCCTGCGGGGCGTGAGCCCCCCGGAGGTCGGGTTCTGACCCGGGGACTTCCCGGAGATCTCCTCCAGGGTGACCGTGCACACGGCCCGGACGGGCAGCCCGGTGGCGGTGAACAGCGTGTACTTGGCCTGCACGCTGCTGATGTACGCCAGGAACCCGGTCAGCGTGCCCCAGCGGAACAGGACCCACGGCGGGGACCCCTTGTTCTGCTCGTGGGACGTCTTCGTGGGGATGCAGCAGACGAAGAGCTGGTCCACCCGCTTCACCACACTGTCGTCCCGCTTGGCGGAGGCGTCGAAGAACATCTCCAGCGTCAGCTTCGAGGGCAGGGGACCCTTGTACTGCGGGGGGCCGCTCTTCTCGTTGCCCTTGCCGGTCTGCTTCTCCCAGGACGCGGACTTGGACAGGGTCAGTTCCTTGGGGTTGAACTGGAACTCGATCTTGTCGATCTGCGGGCCCGGCTTGTCCAGGGCGCCGTCCTTGGACGGCTCGAAGACCTCGAGGTAGGCGTGCTGCAGGTTCTCGGCGAGCGCGTCCCGCTGCGCCTGCCCGCGGGTCGGCGGGGCGCTCGCCGTGCGGGTCGCGCTCATCGCCGTGGTCGAGGACGACATGGCCGTTCACCTCCTGTCCGGTCTCGTGGTCATCCCTGGCCGGTCACGAAGCCGTGGTGGGCGATCTCCAGGGTCTCCATGACGACCTTCGGCTGGTCGGGGTTCAACGACGGGCCCTTCCACCGCACCGGCACGACGTCGATCAGCTCCCAGGACGCGATGACCGTGCCGTTGAACCGCCGCACCTCGATGACGGCGGTGCAGGGCGAGTAGCCCGCGGCCAGCCCCGCGAACCACGCCGCGATCTTCCCGGTGTCCGGTCCCAGGGGCCGGGTCAGCGTGATGTTGGGGTACTTCAGGCGGGTGGGCAGCTGCCAGACGAAGTCGTTGTTGCCGCCCTCCTCCCGGGTCTCCATGACCACCTCGCAGCCGAGTCCCTCGCACGTGCTGAACGCGCCCATGCTCTGCTTGTCGAGGGTCACGACGTAGTACAGGCTCAGCCCGGTGTCCACATCCTCGAGCAGTTGCGTCATGGCGGCCTCCTCAGCCCACGTCGATCCGCAGACCGCGGCGCTCGCGGTCCAGCAGCATGTCGGCCTTGATGCGCCGCACGATGGGGCCCACGAGCCGCTTGGCGAGCGCGTCGACCTGTTCCTGGCTCATGCCCGCCTCGCCGGGAGCCGCGGCCGCCGCGGCCGGTGCAGCCGGCGCGGGGCCGGGCTCCGGAGGCGTGGCCCCGGGCTCCTCGCCCACGCGCTGAACGGGCTCCGGGCCGCCGGAGGAGGCGTGTGCCGGGGACGGGACCGTGTCCTGCGGGACCTCCTGCCGTTGGACGGCAGGGCGGACGGTGGGCAGGACGGCGTGACGGGCGAGGGCGACGGGATCCGTTCGGGGCGATCCCCGGTCCGGCAGCGCGAGCAGCATGGCCACGGGCTCCTCACCTGCACCGCCCGTTCCGTCCGCGGCGCCGGAGTGCGCGCCCGGGGCGGGCGACGGCGCCGCCGCGCGGGCCGGCGACCCCGGGAGCCCGGGAGGATGCTGCAGGTTCTCCCGGCCCACGGCGGAGCGCTGGAGCGTGCCGAGCGGCGCCCGGGAGGGCGAGGACGCATCCGGCGGCGAGCCCTTCCCCTCCCCGGCGACCGCCACGGCCCGGGCCACCAGGACCGGCGGCCCACCGGTCTGCTGCCCCCCGCCGGCCGCACGACCGGACAGGGCAGCGGCCTCCACGGGACCGGCCCCGGCCTGCATCCCGGCGGCGGGCAGGGACACGGCGGGCAGGGATGCGGCTGGGAGGAATGAGGCCGGGAGGGACTCCGCGGACCGGGACACCGCGGGGTCGGTCGGCGGCATGGCCGGAGAGCCCGCCACGGGCAGCCCGGTCGGCGGCCGTGCGGGGCCGCCGGGTGCCCGTCCCGTGGCCGTCGCGGGGGAGTACGAGGGGTCCTGCCCGGCCTCCGCGGCGGCCCGGGCCGAGCCGGGCGCGGGGCCGTCGACGGCAGAGCGGGAGACCACGGGAAGGGACGGTCGCAGCCCGAGGGTCCGGGCCGGGTGCCCGGCCCTCGGGACGGCGCTCGGGCCGGCGGGCGGAGGCCCGTCCCCGGGCGTCGCCGCAGACGATCCGGGAACGGGTGCCTCCACCGCGCGCTGCGCCGGCCGCGGACTGTCCGATGTCGCCGACCCGCGGCCCCGTGCGGGCGAGGGGACGGCAGGGCCCCCCGCCGCGGTCGAGGTGCCGGGACCGGTCCCCGCCACGGGGAAGGACGTGGCGGCGCGGGACACCATGGGCAGGACCGCCGGCCCGCCGCCGGTGTGATCCGCCGGCGGCGACCGCCGCGGGAACTCGACCGCCGGTGCGGACGGCAGCGGCGGGGCGCCGGCACCGGCGTGGTCCGGGTGCGCGTCGCCGGCAGGCCCTCCGTCGTCGCCGGGGGCCGTGCCCGGGCCGCCGGCCGGGCCGGTGCCGGGGTCAACGCCGTCCGGGGCGCGGGAGACGACGGGCAGCGCCTCACGGTGGCGCGGGTCCGGGAGCTGGGGGCCCGCGGACAGCGGGGGATCGGCGAACGGCGCCGGGCAGTCGCCCGTGGGCGTCCCGGGCGGGGAGGTCGGCGGCGACCCGCCGGGCACGGCGCTCCCACCTCCGGGGTGCCCCGCCGGAGCATGCGCCGGCGGTTCCGCCACCGGGGACCTCGACACGACGGGCCCGACCCGGCCCTCCGCCCGCGCGGACGTCCCTGTCCCTTCCGGCACCGGCGCGGACGAGCCCTCCGTGGCCGGCGGCGCGGCGGGAACGGCCGGCGGCAGCCCCGCCGAGTCGTGCGCCCGCGCCACCAGCGGGACCGACGGCTGCCCCGAGCCTGCCGGGTCCGGGTCGTGCGCGGGCCACGGCCGGCCCAGCCCGAGCCTCTGCGGAGACGGCCGGCCGGGCGGGCGGAGCGGCGTCGAGGCGGCACCGGAGCTCGCCGTGTCGGCGGTGCGCTGCAGCGGCGTGCCCGGCCGGGGCAGCGGGACGGTCGTGGCCGTGCCGTCGAAGGTGCCGCCGGAGTCCCTGACGGCGTTCCCCCGGGAGTTCCCGCCGAGGTCGCTGCGGGGGTCGTGGCCGGGATCGTTGACGGGTCGCCCCGGTACGCTGCGCTGCACGGGCGGCGGGGCGACCGCGGGACCGGGGCCGCCCGCCGTGCGGCCCGGGTGCGGCCCGGCCGGTGCCCCTCCGGCCGGCCCGGCGGACGGTTCGGTGCCCGGCCCGGTCGGCCCCACCACGGGCAGCTGCAGCACGGCGAAGTCCCCCTCGGGGGCGCTCGTGAGGGAGCGCTGCACGGCCGGGGCGAGTCGCTGCACGGGGCGGCTCGCCCCGGCTGCGGGGGGCGCCGGCGGGGGCAGGAGCGTCATTTCGACCGAGCGGCCGGTGGATCCGGGCGGTTCGGGGGCCGGTCCGGCGTCGGGGCCGTCCAGGTCGATCAGGCCTGCCGGGGCGTCGGCGCTGATCAGGTGAGACATCGTCCCGGTGAACGAGGGGTCGTTGCGCGTCGGGAGCCGGTCCGGGAACCGGTGCGGCGCCGTCGTCGTCGCGAGCTCGCCCACCGTCCGCTGCAGGGGCGGCAGGAAGGCCCAGCCGGCCGGGGACGGGGCAGGACCGTCGGCGGCGGGGGGCACTGCCGACGAGGCCTCGGGGGGCGTCCCGGGGGCGGGTGCTTCCACCTTCCGCTGCCACGGCCAGCGCACGGCTCAGCGCTCCTCGCTCAGACGGCGGTTGATCGCGGCGATCTCCCGGACCCAGCGCAGGCGCTGGGCGTGCTCGAGGTCCAGGATCTCGTCGAGCCCCCAGTGGAAGTGGTACGCCACGTACGCGACCTCCTCGTGGATCCGGTCGGCCGCGTACGTCATGATTCCCCCAGGCGGCCACCGGCGAGATCCGCGGTGAAGCGGTGTTTGCACTCGGGGCAGGTCACCGCGATCCGGGTGTGGCCCTCGGCGTTGATCCGCCGGTAGAAGTCCTGCAGGAACGCGACGTCGGAGGCGAACATGTTTTCCACGACGGTGGAGGTGATCGACCCGAGGGTGCCGAGCGAGGTGATCACGCGGCTCAGCAGCACCACCGTGGTGTACGCGGCGTTCTCCTGCACCCGGGCGTCGTAGAGCGGGAGCAGCTCGTCGCGGGCGGTGGCCAGGCGCATCACGCCGGAGCGGTGGAGCGTTCCGTCCGGGTCCACGTAGCCGCGTGGCAGCTCGAAGGCGAACTCCGTGCGCAGCGCCGGCCGCTCGTCCGGCCCGCCCCGGGGCGGACCCGCGTCGGTCGTGGCGCCGGGTGAGGTGCTCCCGGGCGCCGGCACCACGCCGGTGCCTCCGTGACCCCGCTGCATCACTCGACCGTGGAGGTGTCGTAGCAGATCACGAACTTCTCCGTGGTCTGTTCCGTGGCCCCCGCCTTCAGGGAGTTGACCTCGACGCTGCGCACCCAGCAGTTCTCGAAGTTGTAGGTCTTGACGGTCTCTCCCTTGTAGTCGAGGAGGGCGACGGCGGCGGTCTTGCGGGCCCCGGCCACGTCACCCTCCATGACGATCTTCAGCCAGTCCGTCACGGTCTTGCTCTCCGTCAGGCCGCGGGTGACGGTGATCTCCCCGGCCTTGGGGCGTCCGATGAGCTGGCGGACGATGTACTTGCCGTCCTGGGTCTGCTGCTTGAGCTCGATCTTGTCCACCTCGTGCTTGAGGCCGCTCACCTCGATCACCCGCGGCACCTCGATGCCGTCGATGGTGACCGTGAACCCGTTGGCCGGTGCGTTGTCGAACTCTTCGAGTGCCATGGTCCTGTTCCTTTCCGGGGAATCATTCGTTCACGAGGCTGGTGCCGCCGGAGAACTGCGACAGCTGGAAGACGACGAACTCGGCCGGCTTCACCGGGGCGACTCCCACCTGGCAGACGACCTGCCCCGCGTCGATGCCCTCGGCGGGATTGGTCTCGGCGTCGCACTTCACGAAGAACGCCTCGTCGGGGGACGTGCCGAAGAGGGCGCCCTTGCGCCACTCGTTCGTCAGGAACGCACTCACGGTGCGGCGGATGCGTGCCCACAGCGCCGGGTCGTTGGGCTCGAAGACCGCGAACTGGGTGCCCTGCAGGATCGACTCCTCCAGATAGTTGAACAGGCGCCGGACGTTCACGTACCGCCAGGCGGCGTCGCTGGAGAGGGTCCTGGCGCCCCACACGCGGATGCCGCGGCCGGGGAACGAGCGGACGCAGTTGATCCCGATCGGGTTCAGCAGCTCCTGCTCCTTGCTCGTGATGTTCGTCTCGAGGCTCGTCACCCCGCGGACCACCTCGTTGGCCGGGGCCTTGTGCACGCCGCGGGTGTCGTCGTTGCGGGCCCAGACGCCCGCGATGTGGCCCGACGGCGGGACGAACCGGTGGATGCCCTCCGAGGGGTCCAGGACCTTGAGCCGGGGCCAGTAGAGCGCCGCGTACTTGGAGTCGTAGCCGGCGTCGTCGACCCGCCACTCCTTGATCTGCTGCGCGTTGAGTCCCGGCGGCGGGTCGATGATGGCCACGCGGTCGCCCATCAGCTCGCAGTGGGCGATCAGCGCGAGCTGCACGGCCTTGAGCGTCTCGCCGTCGATCGCGCCCTGCTCGAAGGCCGCGATCAGGTCCGGGACGGCGACCATGGTGACCTCGTCCACGGCCTCCAGCCCGCTGAAGCCGGTGCGGTCCGCGGCGTCGCCCACGTAGTCGTCGGCGGCCAGGGTCTCCGTCGAGGGCGGCTCGGGCTCGGGCTCCGGGAACTCCAGGCGGACGGTGCCCTTGTCCGGCTTGGTGAGGGCGCCGCCGCTGGTCGCCTCCTCGATGGTGATCAGCTTGGACTCGGCGCTCACCTTCGTGGCCACGTTGTCGGAGCCCTTCTTGGTGGTCACGCCGTCCCAGACCTCCGGCTGGCGGCCCTCGGCCGTCACGGTGACCTTGAACCGGTCCTCGGGCGCGTCGTTCCCGCCGGCGGCGTCGAACTCGACGGTGATCGGCTTCTGGTTCGCCGCCGCGGACTTCGCCGTGATGCGGTAGCCGGACACCTCCGCCGTCGGGGGACCGGCCACGGCCTTCCTGGCCCTCGGCTTCCGGCCCTCGTCGCCGGCGCCGTCGGCCCCGATCCGCACGATGTAGCAGTTCCCGCCGCCGTTGAGGAAGTAGCCGTACACGGAGTGGGCCAGGTAGGAGCCGGGCACGAAGTCGCCGAAGGTCTCCGAGAACTGGGTCCAGTTGGACACCAGGGTGGGCTCGTTGACGGGCCCCTTGGCCGCCAGGCCCACGAACGCGGCGACCGCCGTGCCGACTCCCTCGATCGGACGGGTGCCCGCCTCGACCTCGTGAACGTAGACACCGGGCGAAAGATAGGTAGGCATCGTGTCTCTCCTCGGAAGGGTCCGGAACGTGGTTCAAGGGTCGGGCCGGGGGAGAGACCGCCGGGAGGCTGGGGGGCCGCGTGTGGGGGAAGGGCGGGGTGCCCGAAGGGGCACTCCGCCCGGCGTCAGGAGGGCTCCTCCTGCTCCTCGTCCTCGTCGCGCTGCAGCGCGTTCCGCTGGGCGGTCGCGCCCTCGGCGAAGGACCCCTGCGCGGTCTCCTCGTCCTCCTCCTCGCCCTCGGCCCGCTGGACGGGCGGGGTGTCGTCGCCGGCCGAGCGCTGCACCGCCGCCGCGGGGGCCGGGCCCGAGACGACCCGCTCGGCGTTGGCGGCGGCCTCCCGCTCGAAGCGGTCCGAGGGGTCGCTGACCCGGATGCCGGTGCCCGTGGGCGTGCCGTCCACCGGACCGGAGCGCTGCTGCACCACGTGGGTGAGCTCGTGGGCGAGCATGGTGCGCCCGTCGGTGGAGGACGGGTCGTACTTGTCCCGCTGGAAGACCACGTCGGAGCCCACCGTGTAGGCGTGGGCGTTCACGCCGGCCGCGGACCTGCTGGCGGCGTCGTCGGTGTGCACCCGGACGTCCGAGAAGTCGTGGCCCAGCCGGGCCTCCATGTCCGTGCGGACGGGCTCGTCGAGCGGGCGGCCGCCCGAGGAGACGACGTCGAGCACGGGCGAGCACTCCTCGTCCGCGAGGCGCTGCGCGCCGGCGTTGCCGACGGCCCGCTGGAGGGCGAGCATCCCGGTGGGGCCGACGACGTCGGCGCGCCCGGCGGCCGCCGCACGCCACAGCTGCGGCGGGGCGCCCTCCTCGACGCGGTCCGCCCGCGGCCGCAGGCTCTCGCCCTCGTCGTGGTCGTGGTCGTGGATGTGCATGGCGAGTCCCTTCCTCTCGGGCCTTGCGGCCACCTTGCGCCCGGGCGGGCGGGCCCGCAAGCGGTCCCCCGGCCGTCGCAGGGGCAACGAGGACTGCCCCAAGGCGCAGCGTCCGGACCGTCCGGCACGCGCCCCGCTCCGCCCGCGCCGGGGCCGGTCAGAGCCAGTCCCACAGCTCGCGACCGAACGACTTGAGGCCCCCGACCACCCCGTGCTCCGCCCAGTAGTCCCCGGCCTCGCTCGAGACCTGCATGACCTTCCCGTACTCGCCGCGCTTGGACGCCTCGTGGAAGCTCTCCATCGCCGAGGTGTCGCCGGTGATCAGCCCTTCCCCCAGGGAGGTGATCGCGCCCGAGCCGCCCCGGTACATGGTCGACAGCTTGTAGTCCTTGGGCAGGAAGAGGTCGGCGAGGGCCGTCGCCGGGTTCGCCACGACCAGGGCCCCGCTGCCGGCGGTGAGCGCCGCGTCGGCGATCTTCCCCGCGCCGGTCCGGTTCTTGGTGGTCAGGTAGGCGCTGACCCCCTCCAGGAGGGCCGCGGCGCCGATCAGCGTGCGGGTCACCCAGGGGGACCTGAGCCGGCTCAGCACGGACAGGAGCTTCGCCCCCGACGCCGAGGCCTCGAGGAGCCGGAGGAGGCCGTTGATCCGCGGGACGAGGTGCTTCCCGACGACCTGCCACAGCCGGCCGGCGGCCTTCTCCTTCGCGATCCCCTCGTGCCCCATGAGCTGCCGGATCCGGGCCAGGACCCCCGACGCGGCGGCGGCCTCCGCCTTCATGGCCGCCCGGGCGGCCTGCAGTGCCGCCCTCTGCTCCACGACCAGCCGCTCCACCCGCAGGATCTCCGCCTCCACCCGGGCCAGCTCGGCCGCGACCTTGGCCCCTCCGCCGCTGCGGGAGATGCGGTTGCCCAGCGCGCGGGCCTTCTTCCGCAGCTGCCTCGCCTCGGCCAGCAATCTGCTGATGGCGCGCTCCGCCTCGAGGTGACGGTGCTGGGAGGCGAGGTAGGCGAGGATGCGGGCGGTGCGGAGCTGCTTGTAGGCGCTCTCGAGGATCTCGGAGAGCCTGCTGGGCGCCCCGGGCCGCTCCGCGGTCTCCCCGGCAGGGGCGCGGGCGCCGGCCGGCGTGCCGGCCGGCGTGCCGGCCGGCGGGGACGGCAGCGCCGTGAGGGCCACGCTCTGCTGCGCGACCGCGGCACGACCCGTCGCGAGGAGCTCGTCGAGAGGCGTCCTGCCCGTCGTGTAGGCGGTCATCGCGGCGTTGCTCTCGAACTCGACGAGCGCCACGATGGACCCGTGCTCGTCCCGCCAGATCACGGCCGCGGTGTCGTCCTCTGTCTCCGCGGGGACGAGGTGGGCGCGGACGGCGCCGGGGGAGCCGTCCGGGTCTCGCTGGGCCGCAGGGGCGAGGGGACCGTCGCCCGCTCGGCGCTGCAGCACCAGCCGCACGGCGCGGTTGCCGACCTGCCGCTGCACCTGCTGCACGGCGCGGGCACGGGCACCGAGGTCGGCCGCGCGCAGCAGCGGGAGCATGCCCGGTGACGGGAGCGGTTCCTCGCGGCGCCCTCCCGGCCCGAGGACCGGCCGGCGCCGGGCTCCCGCCCGGGCCGGGCTCGTGCCGCGTGCCCTCTGCATCACCGGTCTCCGCTCACGCGCCCGGCGACGCCGCGGAGTGGGCCGCCGTCAGCGTGCTCCAGTAGGGCCCGAACTCGCTCTCGAGGGTGAGCCGGCCGAGCTTGCGGTACTCCCGCTGCACGGCGGTGACGAGGTGGGCCATGGTCACCGCGGTGCCGTCTTCCGCGGCGAGGTACGCGGCGGTCACGGCCGCGGAGCGGATGCCCCCGCCGGCGAGCTCGAAGGCGTGTCCCAGGAAGTCGAGGTCCAGGTCGGCGGAGCGCTCCATCAGCCGGCCCAGGCAGCGGTCCCACAGCAGGGTGCGGTGCTCCGGATCGGGCAGCGGGAAGTCCACGATGACGTCGAGCCGGCGGGTGAAGGCCTCGTCGATGTTGGCCCGCAGGTTCGTGGCCAGCACCACGAGCCCGTCGAAGGTCTCCATCCGCTGGAGCAGGTAGGCGCTCTCGATGTTCGCGTAGCGGTCGTGGGCGTCCTTGACCTCGGAGCGGCGGCCGAACACGGCGTCGGCCTCGTCGAAGAGCAGGACCCCGTTGACGCCGGAGGCGGCCGTGAAGATCCGCTCCAGGTTCTTCTCGGTCTCCCCGACGTACTTGTCCACCACGGTGGCGAGATCGACGACGTACAGGTCCAGCCCCAGCTCCCGGGCCACCACCTCGGCCGACATCGTCTTGCCGGTCCCGGAGTCCCCGGCGAACAGCGCCGCGACGCCGTGGCCGCGGCCGGCGCCGGGGCGCATGGCCCAGTCCCCGAGCACCCGCTCCCGGTGGCGCGCCCGCAGGGCGAGCTCCCGCAGGGAGAGCAGGGCCGGGCCGGGCAGCACGAGGTCCGCCCAGCCGACCGCCGGGTCCACCCGGCGGGCGAGCCGGTCCAGGGCGGAACCGTTCTCGGCGCGCGCCCCGGCCTGCAGATGGGCCGCGGACAGCCGGCCGTCCGCGCCGAGGGCCGCCTGCGCCCGGGCGGTCCGCGCGGCGCGGGCGACCTGCTCGGGGCCGAGCCGGAACTGGGCGGTGGCCCCCTGGATCTCCGCGCCGGAGAGGGCGCCGTCCAGCGCCTCCAGCCACAGCCGGGTGCGCTCGGCGGCGCTGCCGGCCGGGACGTCGACGACGAGGGGCGGGCGGTCCGTCCACGCCGGGTCCCAGGCGGTGTCCCCGAACAGCAGCACGGGCTGCGGGTCGGCGCGCAGGGCCCGCAGGAGGGCGGGACGGTCGGCCACGGCCGGGACGGGGCCGGCCACGATGCCGGCGTTGCGCAGCCTCGCCTCCCGGACGGCGAGCGCCACGAGGCCGACCGCGTCGCGCTCCCCGGCCAGCCGGGTCAGGTCGAGGCCCACGACGTCGTGCCCCCGGGCCCGGAGGGCCTCGCCCGCGAGGACCCGGGCCGAGCCCGTGGCCGAGTCCCGGAGGTGGACCAGCAGCACCCCGGCGCGCAGGGCGCGCACCAGCGGCACGGGATCGCCCCACGAGACCTCGGGCGGGGTCGCCAGCACGGCGGCCAGGGCGGGGTCGGGGGTGTCGTCGCCGAGCAGGTGCCCGACCACGCGCTCCGGTACCCGCAGCGCCCGGCCGGGCAGGGGACGGTCCGGGTCCTCCACCTCGAGCAGGTCGCCCGTGACCAGTGGCCCGGACAGCAGCCGGGCGCGGGCCCCGGCGTCGGAGAGCGCCGCGCCGCACAGGGCCAGGGCCACGGACGCCGAGGGCCGGCGCCGGGTGACGTCGTCGTTGAGATAGCCGAAGAGCTGCTCGAACCTCGGGTCCAACTCGGCGGCGACCGCCACGAGCAGCAGGTCGACGTCCAGCTCGGTGAGGCCCAGGACGGCCGCCAGCTCCCGCAGCCGCAGCCGATGCCCGGCCTCCGCGGCCCGGTCGGCGGCCCGCTCGCACTCCTCCAGCCGGGCAGAGGCCGGCACGGGGCGGGAGATCGCCGGGGCGGCGCCGAGCAGCCGGTCCACGGCCTCCTCGCTGAGGTACAGGCCGCGGAACGGGTCGTCCGGCTGGGGGTCCTCCGCGCGGCGCTCGGCCACGAGCCGGCGGATCCGCTCCTCCACGACGCCCACCCGGCCGAGCAGGTGCGCGCGGCTCGCCCCGGCCGTCACCGGGTCCTCCGTCGCGCGGCGGGCCGCCGCGCAGACGCCGCGGGGACGGCTCCGGAGGCCGGCACGGGCCCCGCGCGGCGCCCGGTGTCGGCCGCCGGCCCGGCCCGGTCGGCCATGTCCACCACGGTGCCGGCCGCGGCCGGCGGGGCGATGTCGTAGACGATGCCGGTCTCGATCGGTGCGATCACCACGATGTCCAGGGACGGCTTGAGCTCCCCGCCCAGTGCGGACCACACGTCCGCGAACGCCCGGTCCTCCGGCGGGGGCAGGCCCACGGTCATCGGCACCGGTCTTCCCGGCTCGGCGAGACCGCCGGTGACGAGGTCCTCGGGCAGCGCCTCGTGGCGCAGGAAGCTGTGCAGGAGCTGGTCGAGCAGCAGGTGCTCGTCCTCCGGGCGCTGGGTCCAGGCGGTCACGAGGTAGGACAGCTTGAAGTACCGGGGGGCGGGGCGGCGGCGCAGCACGTTCCCGTCCTCGTCCCGTTCGTCCGCGAAGCCGCGCTCGCGCCGGCGCAGGTCCTCCCGGATGTCGTACAGATACAGGTTCACCGTAGGGGCGTTGCGGCGGGCGGCCCAGTCCTTCGTGGGGGCGTCGAAGGCCACCTCGACCTCCGCCCCGCCCAGGGCCTCGGTCCGGACCAGGGTGCGCAGCGCGTCGTCGACCTGGGCGATCACGGCTCTGCCCTCCTCACCATGGGGTCCACGCCACGGGATCCACTGTGGTGGCCCGCGGCGGCCGCGGGCGACCGGCGCCGGGCCGTCGTCGGGGAAGCACCGGGTGCCCGTTCGGGCACCCGCTCAGATCAGGCCCTCCCGCAGGGCGTAGGCGACGGCGTGGGAGCGGTTGCGCAGCTGCAGGCGGGTGGTGACGTCGTGGACCACGTTCTTCACGGTGCGCTCGGAGTACGCGAGGCGGCGGGCGATCTCCGCGGTGTCCAGGCCGTCGGCCAGCAGGCGCAGCACGTCGACCTCCCGCGGGGCGAGGCCGGTGAACATGATGCCCCGCGGTCCCAGCACGTGCCGCTGGAGCCTGCCCACCTGTTCCAGCAGGCGGCCCAGCAGGTCCGGGGGGACGCTGCCCTCGCCGGAGGCCGCCGCGGTGATGACGGACACCAGCCGGTCGGGGGTGGCCTCGCACCGGCGGGCGATGCCCACCACGCCGGTCTCGACGATCTTCACGAGGTCGCCCTCGTCGAGGCGTCCCGCCACGAGCACGGATCGTGCCGTTCCCTGCCGCTGCACGACCCGCAGGAGCTTCAGCGCCTCGTCGTCCACGGCGTCGGCCACCACCACGACGACGTCGGCCCGGTCCGCGTCCTGGGCGCCCACCACGCGGACCTCGGGCCGGGGCCTGAGTTCGCTCACCACTCCGGCCGCGGAGATGGGGTCCCAGGCGTGGACGTGAACGGTGACCGGTTCCATGGCTGCTCCTCGACCCGGCGCCGGGTCGTGGCCGGCGCTCCTCCATCCGATGCTTCGGCATGAAGATAGACCGGGCCGCTCAGCGTGCGCTCAACAAGGACTCAACGGGCAGGCGGAGTGCCCGGAAGGACGGCCGACCGCCGTGCCGGACGGGTCACGGGCCGTCATAATCTCGCTCCACAGGGGCCGGGCGCCGGTCCCGCACACCCCGCGAGGAGCACCCATGAGCGTGTCGGCGACCGTGGAGGTGCCCCGGACGACGCTGGAACCGGGCGGGGCCGCCTCCGTGTCCCTCACCGTGAGCAACGACGGGGACCTGGTGGACGAGTACCGGTTCCGGGTGGTCGGCTCCCTGGCGCGGTGGGCCTCGGTCGAGCCGGAGTCGGTCTCGGTGTACCCCGGCAGCTCCACGACGGTCACCCTGCTCTTCCGCGTGCCGAGGTCATGGGAGGTTCCGGCGGGGGAGGCGCCGTTCGGTGTGCAGGTGCTGCCCGCCCAGCACCCGCACGACACCGTCGTGGTCGAGGGCGTCGTGGAGGTCCTGCCCTTCTGGGAGTCCTCGGCCGAGCTGGTGCCCCTGACCTCGGAGGGGCGCGCGGGGGGCCGGCACCGGGTGGCCGTGGACAACCGGGGCAACACCACGCTCGAGGTGCAGCTCGAGGCGAAGGACCCGGAGGAGAGGCTGCAGCTGGTGCCGGGGCCCGCCACCATGCGGATCGCGCCGGGCACGGTGCAGTCCGCGGACCTTCGGGTGCACCCGCGGCGCAGGGTCTGGCGCGGCACGCAGCAGGCCCACCCCTTCACCGTCGAGGTGCGCCCGGACCGCGGGCCCCGGAGCGTGCTCGCCGGCACGCACCGGCAGGACCCGATGCTGCCGCGGTGGTCCCTCAAGGCCGGCGTCGTCGGCATCGTCCTCGCGCTGCTCGCCGCCCTGGCGGTGGTGACCGTGCCCGTGGTCGGCGGCGCCCTCGGCACCGCGGCCGGTTTCCTGCGCGAGTGCCGGGACGGAGTCCTCGCCGGCGATGCCGCCGTCTGCCTGGGCGCCGCGCCGCGGCAGGAGCAGGAGGCCCGGGAGCCGGACGCCCAGGAGCAGGAGGCCCGGGAGCAGGAGGCCCGGGAGCAGGAGGCCCGGGAGCAGGAGGCCCGGGAGCAGGAGGCCCAGGACCAGGGCGGCGCCCAGGAGGAGGTCTCTGAGGAACTCCGGGCACGGGCCGCGCCGGAGGAGACGGACCAGGACGTGTTCACCGCCGAGGACGACCTGGTCTTCACGCGTCTCGTGCTCATTTCCTCCGACGGGGACACCGGGGTCTTCCGTCTCAGCCTCGACGGGACGCCCATCAGCGAGGACCTGGCACTGGAGCAGTTCAGCGGCCGGGAACAGGCGTTCGAGGTCGTGATCCGGATGTCGGCGGGTCAGGAGCTTGCTCTGGAGCTGCTGTGCAGCAGCGCCGACGCCGAGCTCCTGGAGCTGACCGACGTCTGCGAGGTGACGGCGGGTCTCGAGGGAGTCGTCGAGCGCCCCGGCGGGTGAGGCGCAGGCCGGGGCGGCCCCGCGCCCGTGGGGGCACCGGCGGGTTGCACCAACGGGCACCAGCCGTGCCCGCAAGCCCGGCCCGTCGCCGACACGGTTCTCGCCGGCCTCCGCCGTACGCTCGTCGGGAGGAGGGAGCGGCCGGTCCCGGACGGGCGCCGGGACGCCCCGCCGGGAGGACTCGATGGACACGACGGCCACCCTGGAACCGCAGCGGACGGAGATCGACGCCGGGCAGTCCGGCACGGTCGTCCTCACGGTGCGCAACGACTCGGAGATCGTCGAGGACTACACGCTCCGGGTGGTGGGGGACCTCGCGGAGTTCTGCGCGCTCGAACCGGACCACGTCTCGGTGTACCCCGGGCAGGCGGCCACCGCCGTCCTCAGCGTCCGCCCCCCGCGCAGCCCGGACGTGCCGGCCGGCGAGCACTTCTACGGTGTGCACGTCCTGCCCGCCAAGCAGACCGGGGACGCGACCGTCCCGGAGGGCGCGGTCGAGGTCCTGCCGTTCCACGACACGGCCGCCGAGCTGTCCCCGCAGACCTCGAGGAGCAAGCGGGGAAGCCGCTACGGGGTGACCGTGGAGAACCGGGGCAACGCCCCCGTGGCCGTGGCGCTCGCCGCGAAGAGCGCGTCCGACGAGCTGGGCCTGACGCTGGGCGAGTCGGAGCTGACCGTGGACCCGGGGGCCACGGCGTCGGTGGAGATCCGGGCGGAGCCGGTGGAACGGCTCTGGCGGGGCACCCCGGTCGCGTACCCGTTCACCGTGACGGTCCGGCCCGACGAGGGGCCCGAGCTCCCCCTGGCGGGGACCCAGTACCAGGAGCCGGTGCTGCCGTCGTGGGGTCTGAAGGGCCTGGCCGGCCTCCTCGTGCTGGCGGCGGCTCTCGTCCTGGGCCTGTGGTCGGCGCAGGCCCAGCGGTTCCCGCCGTGGGAGCCGGCCGGGGACGAGACGACGTCGCCGACCGAGGGTCCGGAGCCGACCCAGGGCCCGGAGCCCACGCAGGGTCCGGAGCCCACGCAGGGTCCGGAGCCGACGCAGGGTCCGGAGCCCACGCAGGGTCCGGAGCCCACGCAGGACCCGGAGCCGACCCAGGGTCCGGAGCCCACGCAGGACCCGGAACCGTCCGTCCCGCCTCTCCCGCAGGTGATCGACTTCACCGACCTGCCGGGCGACACGGTCTCGGACGTCTTCGGACCGTGGCCCGACCAGCCGGCGACCGGTCCGTTCACCATCACGGGCCTCACCGTCGTGCCGACCGCCGGTGACACCGGCACGTTCGACCTCATGGTCATCGACGGCCGGGGCGAGCTCGCCCTCTGGGTCCAGCAGCCCCTCGCCGAGCTGGACCCCGGGGAGAGCCTCGTGCGCGAGGACGCTCAGGACGCCCAGGACGCGGGGGAGGTGGAGGACCTCGCGGACGCCATGGTGAACAGGTTCGGTGAGGACCTCACGTTCCGCGACACGGTCCAGCGCCTGCGGCTGGAGCTGCCCGGGACGGACCCCGGAGCGCCGGGTGGGGGCGGGACCGGTGCGGAGGAGGCGGCACCGACCTCGGCGCCCGTCCGGCCGTTCACGGTCGGGCCGGACGACAAAGTGGTGCTCGCCGTCCGCTGCGACACGGCGGGCATCCCGGCGGCGGGCCAGTGCTTCGAACGCGTGACGGTCTTCGGCGAGCACGAGCAGGACGGCGGCGGCTAGGGCGCCGCCCCGGCCCGCAGGACCCGCCACACCGCAGACAGGAGGCTCACGTGCCCACAGGACCCGCGCTGCGCGCCGGCGACACCGCGCTGTGCCCTCTCTCGGACGGACCGAAGCCGCACGTCGGCGGGCCGATCACCCCCGCCGCCGCCGTGGCGACCGTGCTGATCGGGGGGTTGCCCGCGGCCGTGGCCAACGGTGTCCCCGGCGGCGTCGTCTGCGTCTCGCCCGCGCCCAACGGGATCGCCTCGGGCAGCGCGACGGTGCTGATCGGCGGGTTCCCCGCCGCGAGGGTCGGTGACCTGACGCTGCACGGCACGCCCATCGCCCCCGGGCCCGGCCTGCCCACGGTCGTCATCGGGGGCTGAGCCCGGAACCGGCCGCGGCACGGGGAAGGCCCCGGCTCCCACGGGAGCCGGGGCCTTCCCGGAAAATGGCGGTGACGGAGGGATTTGAACCCTCGTTGGCTTTTACACCAAACATCATTTCGAGTGATGCACCTTCGGCCGCTCGGACACGTCACCAGCTCGCAGTACTCTACCGGCTGGCCGCGTCATGCGCCAAAAGCCGGTGAGGTGCCGGCGGCGGGGCCCTGCGGCCCGGGGTCGTCGTCGGGCGCGCCGCCGCGGCGGTGGCCGGCGAAGAAGTCGAGGAGCAGGCGCGAGCACTCCTCGGCGAGGACGCCCCCGGTGACCTCCACCCAGTGGTTGAGCCGCCGCTCCCGCAGCACGTCGAGGACGGAGCCCGCCGCCCCTGCCTTCTCGTCCCACGCGCCCAGCACCACACGAGGGACCCGGGCCAGCACGATCCCGCCGGCGCACATCGCGCAGGGCTCGAGGGTGACCACGAGCGTGCAGCCCTCCAGCCGCCACGAGCCCAGCGTCCGCGCGGCCTCCCGCAGGGCCATGATCTCCGCGTGGGCGGTCGGGTCGGCGTCGGCCTCCCGGCGGTTGCGCCCGCGGCCCACCACCGTTCCGTCCGGGCCGACGACGACGGCGCCGATCGGCACGTCGCCGGTCTCCGGTGCCGCCCGGGCCTCGGCGAGCGCGAGGCGCATCCACTCCTCCGCCCGGGCCTCGTCCCGGGTTCGCGGTGGCAGTGCCATGCCGGCTCCTCTCGTGGGCGTGGAATTCGGGCTCCGACCCGGACGTGGCCCGTCGACGACGCAGCCGCGCCGTGGACGCCCGTGGTCGCGCGGAGGCCGCGTCCGTGCGCGGCCCGGCCGGGGGGCCGTTCGAGCGCCGACGGGCGGCGCGGATCCCAGTGGTAATTTTGGCCCATGCGAGTGACCGTTCTCGACCACCCTCTGGTGGCCCACAAACTGACCGTGCTCCGCGACAAGAACACCACGTCGCCGGTGTTCCGCCTGCTCGTCGAGGAGCTCGTGACGCTGCTCGCGTACGAGGCCACCCGGGGAGTACGGGTCGAACCGGTGGAGATCGACACGCCCGTGACCCGCGCCACCGGGGTCGGGCTGTCGAAGCCCCGGCCGCTGGTGGTGCCGATCCTGCGGGCGGGCCTGGGCATGCTCGAGGGCATGACGCGGCTGGTCCCCACCGCGGAGGTCGGCTTCCTGGGCATGGCCCGCAACGAGGACACCCTGGACATCATCACGTACGCCGAGCGGTTGCCGGACGACCTCACGGGACGGCAGGTGTTCGTGCTGGACCCGATGCTCGCCACGGGCGGGACGCTGCGGGAGGCGATCAAGTTCCTCTACCGCCGCGGCGCGGAAGAGGTCACCTGCATCTGCCTCCTGGCCGCACCGGAGGGCCTCGCGGCCCTCGAGGAGGAGCTCGGCGACTCGGAGGTCAGCATCGTCCTGGCCGCGAGGGACGAACGACTCGATGAGAACGCCTACATCGTTCCGGGGCTGGGGGACGCGGGGGACCGGCTCTACGGCGTGGTGGGCTGAGGGCCGCCCCGCGCCGCCGCGGCACGAACGGAGAAGGGCTCGTCGGCACGGACGGCGGGCCCTTCGTTCCGCCCGAGACAGAGGTCCACATTGTGAGACGGCGTGTTGGGCGCAAGAGGGGTCTTGACATCACCCCGTGATTGTGCTTTAGCGGTGAGTGCGCCGATGGGCAAGCGTACTTCCTTGTGCTCCCGCCCCCGGCGGTGCGGAAAGCCCGGGGGCCCGGTGAAGGGGGTTCATTTTGCGGGGGCGTACCGGCGCCTGTCCCGGATATCTCATATAGTGAGAAAGTGGCTTGATTATTACTTGCGCCCTCACGGGGCCTGGGGGACCATGAGATCAGTGCCACTGTCAGGAATTTTTCAGCTTCTCGGGGAGGGCCCCCGGCGATCAGGGAGCGAAGGATTCGGGAGCTGATGGTGGTCGGGTCGCTCCGAGGGGCGGGGCGGCCTGGTGGACGGAGGCCCGTCTGCCGCACGACGCAGAGACGAGGGGCACCAGATGCCAGGTACACCGGGATACGTGCACATTTCTCAACGCCACCGCGCCGGCGAGGCTCGAAGTGCCCGCCGCCCGGCCGCGGCGCCCGAGCGGCCCCAGGGGGCCCCGGCCGACTACCGGAGCCTCCGCAGCACCATGGGCGCGCTGCCGTCCACGCCGGGGGAGCCGCCGCTGCCCAACCGGCTGCAGCGCGAGGCCGCGCCGCAGCCGCCGGCCCAGGAGAACGAGGCGCGCGGCTTCGTGATCTATGTGGGTCTCAACGAGGAGACGGCGGCCACCCACGGCACGTCCCTGGTGAAGCTGGTGCAGAGCATCCGGGCGTACGCCCAGCAGCTCGTCCCCGACGCGGAGTCCTACGCCGCCGTCGCCCTGGCGCCCGCACAGACCGCCGGCAGCGACCTCGAGGTCGTGCGCAACGCGCTGGGCGACCCCACCTCCGCGACCGTGCGCCCTGCCGTTCCGGCGACCCCCGCGCCGACGACCCCGGAGGCCAGGACCAACCAGTCCACCGGTGTGCTCATCGACCTCTCCCGCCGGGAGGTCTTCCTCGACGGCGGGCTGCTCAACCTCACCTTCAAGGAGTTCGAGCTGCTGAACTACCTCGTGGAGAACGGGAGCCGGACCGTCGGCCGCCACGAGCTGCTGCACAGTCTGTGGCGGGACTCCGAGGAGGTCCCCAACGAGCGGACCATCGACGTCCACATCCGCCGGCTGCGCTCCAAGCTGGGGCGCCTGGCCAACACCGTGCGCACCGTCCGCGGCCAGGGCTACCGGTTCTACGAGCACCCCGAGGTCGTCGTCTGGGCGGCCCCCGAGTACTCGATCTGATCCCTCCGCCCCGCCCCGGTTCTCCTGCCCCGAGGCGGAGGTGCCGGGGCCGCCCCGTGCCCGGCCCGTGCGTGGCATCATGAACCGATGACCCGCCACGACCGCAAGAAGCTCGTCCTCATGCGCCACGCGGAGGCGGAGCACCCCTGGGGGGTCGTCGACCACGACCGTCCCCTGACCCCCGGCGGCTCTGCCGACGCCGCAGCGGCCGGGCGCTGGCTCCTCGACCACGGCCACGCGCCGGACATGATCCTGTGCTCGAGCGCGCTGCGCGCCCGGCAGACCTGCACGTGGGTCAGCAGCGTCCTGGGCGACCTCGCGCCCACCGCCCGGCTCGACGAGTCCCTGTACGCCGCATCGGACCCGCGGATAGTCGCGGTGCTCAACCACGTGCCCGAGACGGTCCGCACGCTGCTGGTCATCGGTCACCTGCCGGGCCTGCGCGACGCCGCGCTGCGCCTGGCGACCCCCGACTCGGACTACGACGCCGTCATGGCCCTGGCCGACGGGTGTCCCACGGCCGGACTCGCCCTGCTCGAGGTGCCCGGCGAGTGGGCGGGACTGGACGGGGCCGACGCCCGCCTGGTGGAATTCACCGTGCCGCGCCCGTCCGTGGAGGAGCGCTGAGCCGGCCGGTGGTGGACCGGGCCAGGGCGCGTCGCGCGGGCTCGGGAGTGTGTCCCGAGGGCGACGGAGGAGCGCGCGCGAGCGCGAGAAGGAGCTGAGGATGCGTCAGGTGGAGTTCACCCCGTCCGGCGAGCGCGTGGGTGCCGTGGGCTTCGGGGCCATGGGCATGAGCTGGGTCTACGACCGGCACGGGCTGACCGAGCGGCAGAAGCACGACGTGCTCAATCTCGCCGTGGACCTCGGCATGACCCTCGTGGACACGGCCGTCCTGTACGGCGGCGGGGCCAACGAGGAGCTCGTGGGGTCGGCGCTGGGACATCGCCGCGACGAGGTCTTCCTGTGCTCCAAGACCGGTCTGCGCGCGGCCTCCCTGGAGCCGCCGCGCACCGAGCGGTGCGGGCACCCCGACGAGGTGCGCCGGTCCGTCGACGACAGCCTGCGGAGGCTGCGGACCGACGTCGTCGACCTGTACTACCTGCACCGCGTGGACCCCGACGTGCCGCTCGAGGACACGTGGGGCGCGATGGCCGAGCTCGTGAGTGCCGGGAAGGTCCGGCACCTGGGGCTGTCCGAGGTCAGCACGGAGCAGGCCGGCCGTGCCCACTCCCTCCACCCCGTCGCCGCGATCCAGTCGGAGTACTCACTGTGGAGCCGCAATCCGGACGGGTCCGGCACCACCGCCGACGGCGTCCCGTCCGGGGACGTCATCTCGTGGTGCGCCGAGCACGGCGCGGTGTTCGTGCCCTTCTCGCCCGTGGGTCGCGGCTACCTCACCGGGGACCTCGCCGGGCGGACGTTCTCCGCCGCGGACTTCCGCTCCCGCAACCCGCGGTTCACCCCCGAGGCCGTGGCGGCCAACGAGGACCGCGTGCTCGGCCCGATCCGGGAGGTCGCCGGCCGGCACGGGGTGTCCCTCGCCGAGGTGGCGATCGCCTGGACGGCCGTGAGGGGCGAGCACATCGTGCCGATTCCCGGGACCACGAACCCCGACCACCTGCGCCAGGACGCCGCCGCGGCGCGGCTTCGGCTCACGGCGGAGGACCTGGCCGTGCTCGACCGCGTCAGCCCCGTCGGCGACCGGTACTGATCGGAGCCCTCCGTGCGTGCCGTGGTCTGCGGGGCGGGCATCGCGGGGCTCGCCGCCGCCGTATGCCTGGGCCGGCGCGGCTGGGACGTGCTGGTCCTGGAGCGGGCCGCCGCGCCGCGCGAGCAGGGCTACATGATGGACTTCTTCGGCCCCGGCTACGACGCCGCCGAGGCCATGGGCGTGCTCCCCGCCGTCCTGGAGCTCGGCTACAGGGTCGACCGGCTCAGCTACGTCGACCACCTCGGCCGTGACCGGGCGGGACTGCCCTTCGCCCGGTTCGCCCGCGCCCTGGACGGCCGCCTGGTCAGCGTGATGCGCCCCGACCTCGAGCGGGTCCTGCGCGACCACGCGGCCCCCGTCTGCGAGCTGCGCTACGGCCGGCGCGTCGTGGAGGTGCGGACCGTTCCCGGAGGGGCCGGGCACGACGCGGCCGAGGTGGTGCTCGAGGGCGGCGCCGTGCTCCGGGCCGATCTGGTCGTGGGGGCGGACGGGCTCCACTCGGCCGTCCGGCGCTCCGTGTTCGGGCCGGAGGAACGGTTCCGCCGCCACCTGGGCCTGCACACCGCGGCCTTCCTGTTCCGCGACGAGCAGGCCCGCCGGGAGGTGGGCGACCGGTTCTGCCTCACGGACAGCGTGGACCGGGCCATGGGGTTCTACGGGTTGAGGGACGGGCGCGTGGCCGCGTTCGCCGTGCACCGGACCGACGAACCGTCGCTGCCGGCCGATCCGTGCCTCGAGCTGCGGGAGGTCCACGCCTCCCTGGGCTGGATCGTGCCGCGGGCGCTGGCCGCGTGCCCGATGCAGGTGTACTACGACGAGGTGCTCCAGATCGAGGTGCCGCGCTGGAGCTCCGGCCGTGTGGTGCTCCTGGGGGACTCCGGCCAGGCCGTGTCCCTGCTGGGCGGCCAGGGCGCGTCGATCGGCGTGGCCGGTGCGTGGCTGCTCGCCGAGCGGCTCGCCGGCTCGGCGTCCGTGGCGGAGGCCCTGACCGGCTGGGAACGGACGTGGCGGCCCGTGGTGGAGGAGAAGCAGCGCGTGGCCCGCAGCGGGGCCGAGTGGTTCCTGCCCGGTTCGCCGGCCCGGTTGCGGGCCCGGAGGCTGGCCCTGCGCCTGGCCGCGCTGCCCGGGGTCGGCGGCGTCGTGACGCGCGGGGTGACGGGCAGAGCAGGAGGCGACATCCGCGCGCTCGCCGCCGGGTGAGATCCTCGGGCGAGCGCCCGGGTGGAGGGCACCCTGTCGCCCACCCCCACGTCGGGGCCTGCTGTCCCGCCCGGCCGCCACGTCGGGGCCGCCGCCCTGCCGAGTCCCGACGTGGGGGCTGCTGCTCCGGCCGGTCCCCACGTCGGCGAGATTCGCGTGCCACGAGTCCCCATGTCGGGGCTTGCTGTCCCGCCCGGCCCCTATGTCGGCGCTGCCACCGCGCCGAGCCCCCACGTCGGCGCTGCCACCGCGCCGAGCCCCCACGTGGGAGCGATTCGTGTGCCGCGAGTCCCCACGCTCCTGCCACCTCGTGCGCCGACCCCCCAAA
>NZ_JBISWL010000079.1:0-17983 GCF_044462265.1 Kocuria rhizosphaerae | reverse complement strand
CTGATATGTAGTCGATCTTGTCAAGAGGGCAGGGTGAAGCGGGGCACTCATTGATCGGTGGGTGCCCCGCTTCGTCGTTCATGGAGGGGTTGGGGTGATCTCTGCGGGCGTGTTGTCTCGACGCGTGGTCAGTCTGATATCCGCGGGTTGGTTACCGCATGACGCTGGTTTCGGCGCGAGGAGCGATGCTGGTCTGAGCTCGAGCGTGGCCACGAGGATCTCGTGACTGCTCACAGTCGAATCGCTGGTCTCCTCGGCGCGCGGCGCGCAGGAGATCTCCCGTGGCCGGGTCCGTGAACGGGTCTGTGGGTCATGCGTCCATGGTCGCCAGCGACCAGCACCAGCCGGCCATCTCTCGGGCGATCGCTGTGTTCGCGACCGTGTGACGCTTCTTGTGCTCGCTGAGCATGCTCCAGCGGTGATGCAGGCGCCTGTTGCCCGCATCGGCGCGTTCGGCCACGGCTGCCGGTGCCAGGGCCCACCGGTCCCGCATCGTCTTCCCCGGGCGGTACTGGGGCTTGTGGTGCCAGGCGGCCTCGATCAGCAACCGCCTGGCGTGGGCGTTGCCGGTCTTGGTGATCTGGCCCTGGGAGCGGGTTTGCCCGGAGGAGTGCTCCGAGGGCACCAGCCCCAGGTATGAGGCGATGTTCCGGCCCGTGAAGCGGTCCCAGTCGCCGATCTCCACCGCGAGAGAGAACGCGGTCAGGGTCGAGATCCCCCGCAGGCAGGCCAGACGCCGGGTGACCGTGGTCCACTCGGAGTCCTCGGCCAGCAGGAGGATCTGCGCGTCCAACCGGCACCGGCGGGCCAGGGCGTGGGCGACCGCGTCGTGGTAGTCGTCGAACACGATGCGTGAGACCTCGCCGAACACGGCGATGTCCTGGCGGGCCATCTGCTGCATCCAGGCCTCGTGCTTGCCGCTCCACGCCTCGCCGCCGGTGTAGACGTGGCCGTGGCGCAGGAGGAACTTCCCCAGCCGGTGACGGGCGCTCATCAGGTCCCGGCGCACGTCGTCCCTGGCCCGCACCAGGTCCCGTGCCACCTCGCGGGACCGGTCGGGAATCGTGACCTCGATGATGTCGTCGTTGCGGGCCAGTCGGGCCAGCAGCAGCGCGTCGTTCTTGTCGGTCTTGACCCTGTCACCGGAGGCCCGCAACAGCTTCGAGGGCGCCGCGACCTGGACCCGGTGGCCGGCCTCGATCAGGGTGCGGGCGAGTTCGTACCCGGTCGGTCCGGCCTCATAGGTCACCTGGACGGGGCCGTGCTCGCGGGCCAGAGCGTCGACGAACTCGCCCACCATGACGGTGTCAGCGCTGAGGGTCTGATGAATGATCTCGCCGGTCAGGCTGTCGATCGCGCAGGCCTTCACGCTGCGGGCATGGACATCCAGTCCCAGACTTGTACGCTCGGTGAACACCGGGGCCTCCTATGCATGTCGGCACCCCGACCCCGACCGGTCGGGGTGATCCACGTACTCTGCATAAGCGGGGCCCCGGCCACAAGACCCAGACGCCGCCTACACCCATAGCGTCTGAGCCCGCCTTCCCGGACCCGTGCCGCGGCATGGACGTCCGCTCGTTCGCGGCCGTCCCCGGCATCCTGGGTGCCCTGTCTCGCGCGGAGACCGGCCGCCACGGGAAACGGCGCCCGCCGAGGTGACCAGTACGCCTCGACCGTGACGTGAGATTAGAGTTGACCGAGACTTCAGGGGCGTGCCCCGCCCCGCAAGCGGTCGGAGTGCTCAGGACTCACCCGGTCGATGACATCCCCTGTTCCCTGACGAAAGCGTAGACCTTTGCCGACTTCTTCTTCCCGCAAGCTCAGTTCCCCGTCGCCGCTGCCCCGAGGGGGCCTGCGGGTCACCCCACTGGGGGGTCTGGGCGAGATCGGCCGGAACATGACCGTCTTCGAGCACGAGGGCAAGCTGCTGGTGGTCGACTGCGGCGTGCTGTTCCCCGAGGAGCACCAGCCCGGGATCGACGTGATCCTGCCCGACTTCACCTCCATCCGCGATCGGTTGTCCGACGTCGTGGGCATCGTGCTCACCCACGGGCACGAGGACCACATCGGCGGCGTGCCATACCTGCTCAAGGAGCGCCCGGACATCCCGCTCATCGGCTCCGAGCTGACCCTGGCGTTCATCACCGCCAAGCTCCAGGAGCACCGGATCACCCCGAGGACGGTCCACGTGGAGGCCGGGGACAAGCACCGGGCCGGGCCCTTCGAGTGCGAGTTCGTCGCGGTGAACCACTCCATCCCGGACGGGCTGGCCGTGGCGATCCGCACGGGCGCCGGGCTGGTGCTGCACACGGGGGACTTCAAGATGGACCAGTTCCCGCTGGACGAGCGCATCACCGACCTGCGCCACTTCGCCCGGCTCGGCGAGGAGGGCGTGGACCTGTTCCTCACCGACTCCACCAACGCCGAGGTCCCCGGCTTCACCACCTCCGAGCGGGAGCTCACCCCGGCGATCGACCAGGTCTTCGCCACCGCCCCGAAACGGATCATCGTCTCCAGCTTCGCCAGCCACGTCCACCGGATCCAGCAGGTGCTCGACGCCGCCCACGCGCACGGGCGCAAGGTCGCCTTCGTCGGACGCTCCATGGTCAAGAACATGGGCATCGCCCGGGACCTGGGCTATCTGAAGATCCCCCGCGGGCTGGTCGTCGACTTCAAGAAGCTCCAGTCCATGCCCGACGCCAAGGTGACGCTCGTGTGCACCGGCTCCCAGGGCGAGCCCCTGGCCGCCCTCTCCCGGATGGCCAACGAGACGCACCAGATCCGGCTCAACGCCGGCGACACCGTCCTGCTGGCCAGCTCGCTGATCCCGGGCAACGAGAACGCCATCTACGGCATCATCAACAAGCTCACGGACCTGGGCGTGAAGGTCGTGCACAAGGGCAACGCGAAGGTCCACGTCTCCGGGCACGCCTCGGCCGGTGAGCTCGTCTACTGCTACAACATCGTCCGCCCCACCCACGTGATGCCCGTGCACGGGGAGTCCAAGCACCTGCACGCCAATGCGGAGCTGGCCGTGCGCACCGGGGTGGACCCCGAGCGCGTGCTGATCGCCCGTGACGGGACGACGGTCGACCTCGTGGCGGGACGGGCGCGGATCTCCGGCCGGGTGGAGGCCGGCCTGGTCTACGTCGACGGCCACACGGTGGGCAAGGTCACCGAGGAGACCCTGGTCGAGCGGCGCCTGCTCCAGGAGGGCGGCGCGGTGACGGTCGTGGCCATCGTCGACGCCGACACGAACGAACTGACCGAACCGCTGGAGTTCATGGCCAAGGGGTTCATCCACGACGAGCACGTCTTCGACCGCGCGGCGGAGAAGGTGAAGAGCGCCCTCGCGAAACCGTCCACGTCCGAGCTCGAGGATCTCGACAAGCTCGAGACGCTGATCGCCGACACCGTGTCCCGCCACCTCGAGCGCGCCTACCGGCGGGCCCCGCTCGTCACGGCCGTCGTCGTCGACGCCTGAGGGAGTCCTGCGCCGCCGGCTGCGTCGTGACGGCATCCCCGCACGGGCGCCGTCCGGCCGCGCACCCCGGCCGGTGGCGCCTCTCGCGCCGCCGGCCGTGGGGGACGGATTGGTAGGATCAAGGTTCCGCATTTTCTGGAGGTCATTCGATGCCGCAGTCCGTTGGCGGAGGCACCATGCAGATCGGCGAGCTCGCCGAACGGACAGGGCTGTCGCTGCGCACGATCCGCCACTACGACGAGGTGGGCCTGTTGCCGGCCTCGCGCACCGACGGCGGCTTCCGCGTCTACACCGAACGCGACGTGGAGCGGCTCCTGCACATCCGCCGGATGAAGCCTCTGGGGTTCTCCCTGGAAGAGATGGCGGACGTGCTCGAACTCCTCGGCGCCGACGACCCCGATCCGCAGCGGCTCGCGCACCACCTCGAGCGGGCCCGCCCCGAGCGGGAGAAGCTGGCCCGGAACCTGGCCCAGGCCGACGATTTCATCGCGCTGCTCGCACACCGCCTGGGCCGGTGACCGCCCCCGCGGCGGAGCTCAGCGACTGATCGCCGTCAGCGGCCGGGATCGAGCGGGAGAGGGATCCGCTGCCAGGTCCCGCCGATCGCGGCGACCCTGCTCACCGGGGCGACGGCCGACCGGATCGAGGCTGCAGCCGAGGCCCGCCCCAGCGGCACTCCCCGCATCGGAGCCGTCCGGGGGTCGCCACCGCGATCCGTCCCGCCGCCACCGCAGCGGGCCCGCTACTGCTCCGGTCGGTGCGGCCCGGTCGAGCCACCGGTCGACCGGTCATGGGTGAGGTGTTCGGCGATCCGGTGCAGGAGGGCGGCCGACTCCAGGCGCAC
This sequence comes from Kocuria rhizosphaerae, assembly GCF_044462265.1. Lineage (NCBI taxonomy): Bacteria > Bacillati > Actinomycetota > Actinomycetes > Micrococcales > Micrococcaceae > Kocuria > Kocuria rhizosphaerae. Next base: position 13,655 of record NZ_JBISWL010000079.1, on the reverse strand, counting down.
GGTCCAGGAGGACGGCAGCCCCGAGTACCCGTGCCGGGCCCCGGCCAGGGCCCCGGTCATGGCCGCGATGGTGTCGGTGTCACCCCCGCAGCGGACGGCGAACCGGATCGCCCCCTCCGGGAACTCGGCGTGACGCAGGAACGCGTACACGGCCAGCGGCACCGAGCCCAGGGCGCTGATGTCGTGGCCCAGGGACGCGGCAGCCTCCTCGGCCGAGGCCTCCCGTCCGAGCAGGGCGCGGACGCGGGCCAGCTTCTCCTGCCACGGACCGGCGGGAACGACGTCGGTGAGATCGACGAGGAAAGCCTCCGCGTCCAGGGGACGGTTCGGGCCGCTGTGCAGTGCCAGATACGCCGCGGCGGCCTGCAGGGCCGCCCCGTGCCGGCCGTGGACGTGGGCGTGGGTGACCTCCGCACTGCGGCGGCCCAGCTCGGCCGCTTCGGGCACGCTCGTGGACACCACGGCCACCGGGGCCGCGCGCATGGCCGCCCCGTTGCCCCAGGACCCTGCCTCGAACACCGACACGGCGGCCCGGCGCCAGTCCGCTCCGTCGGCGATGGCCGCCAGCACCTGCGCGGCGCCGCCCCCGTAGCCGCGCATCGGTTCCTGGTACCAGGCCGCGGCGAAGTCCGAGGCCAGCACGACCTGGTCGATGCCTCCGCTGCGGCTCAGGTGTTCGGCCAGGACCAGGGTCATGGCGGTGTCGTCGGTGTGGTGCAGGGTCCGGGGGGAGAAGATCCACAGGTCCAGGGCGGTGGACGGAACCGTGGCGCTCCCTTCGAAGGGAGCCCCCAGTCCGTCCCCCACGGCGGTGCCGGCCAGCAGGCCCAGCACCCGGTCGACCATCTGCCGCCTCTCAGCCATTGCTGCCTCTTTCCTCATCGGTGACGGTGCGCACCTCGGCCGACCCCGAGCCCTGACGGCCGGCCCCCGAACCTCTCCATCATGGCGCGGCACCACAGCGACGGCAGGACCGGGGTGCCGAGGGAGACGGGCCGGACCGCGGCGCGGCCAGCGGTCCGCCTCTCCTCCAGGGTGAGGATGAACCGGTCGGCGCGCTCCAGGGAGCAGACCTGCGCCGTCATGCCCTGGGCGATGACCACGCGGTGGCAGTCGCCCTCGGTGCAGAGGCGGAACCCCCCTTGAGCCCCGGGTCCGGGCACCACCGAGGGCGCCCGTGTGCCCGCAACCGCAGTATTGGAGACACACCCCCATGGCCCGCACCCGCGACGGACGAGAACCACGCACCGGGGCCCTGCCCGTGATGAGCCCGGCCGAAGAGGATCAGAAGGCCCCCCGGCCATCTCGAGCTCTCACCCGAGCAGCGCCAATCCGTGCTCGGCACCCTGAAGTCCCCCCGCCGGCCCAGGACCGAGGTGCTGGCCGGACTGGTCGTGGCACTGGCCCTGATCCCCGAGGCGATCGCGTTCTCCCTGATCGCCGGGGTGGACCCGCAGATCGGCCTGTTCGCCGCCTCGATCATGGCGGTGTCCATCGCGTTCCTGGGCGGGCGCCCCGCCGTGATCTCCGGCGCCACCGCGGCCACCGCGCTGGTGATGGCCCCGCCGATGGCCTCCCACGGGCTGGACCACTTCATCGCCGCGGTGATCCTGGCCGGGATCTTCCAGGTGGTCCTGGCGCTGATCGGGGCGACGCGGCTGATGCGGTTCATCCCGCGCTCGGTCATGGTGGGATGCGTCAATGCCCTGGCGATCCTGATCCTCACCTCCGATCTGCCCGAGCTCATCGGCGTGCTGGTCCTCGTGCCGGCCGTGGCCCTGGGGCCGGTCGTCGCGATGATCCCCATGGCCGCCCTGGTGGCCGTGATGATCTTCGTCTCCTGGGCCACCGTCGACCGGCACTCCGCCCGCCCCACCACCCTGACCCGCATGCCCCGGTCGGAGACAACGGTGATGGTGGCGACCGTGGTGGTCACCGTGTGGACCCACAACCTGGCCATCGGCGTGATCGTCGGCGTGGTCGTGGCGATGGTCGCCTTCGCCCGCCGGGTCGCCCACCTCGTCACCGTGGCGGCCCTGGACTCGGTGACCGACAAGCACGCCCACTACGGCAAGGACGTGGAGATCGCGGGTCTCGACCAGGCCGGCCGTCGCATGCGCGTGCGCCTGGGGGACTGCTCAACACCGGCGGCCACTAGGATTGCCGGAACCGGTGCCGGCAGCCACCTCCGAGCGGGTCCGGCACCGGTTCCGAGGCCCTCGCCCGCCATCGACCCGAACAGGCTCAGCACTCCATGACCTTCCCGACGACGGCCCCACCGACAGCGCCACCGGCCGCCGGGGCCCCGCGCGGCGGTCACCGCCCCGACATCCAGGGACTGCGCGGCGTGGCCGTGCTGCTCGTCGTGGCCTTCCACCTCTGGACCGACCGGGTGTCCGGCGGCGTGGACGTCTTCTTCGTCCTCTCCGCCTTCCTGCTGACCGGCTCCTTCGTGCGCCGGATCGACCGGGGGCAGGAGCTGGACCTGCCGGCCTACTGGACCCGGACGTTCGCCCGGCTCATCGGGCCGGTCGCGGTGATGCTCCTGGCCGTGCTCGCGGCCGTGCTCGCGTGGTTCCCGCCGAGCCGGTGGGAGGAGCTGCTCGAGCACGCGTGGGGCTCGCTGTTCTACGTCCAGAACTGGGTGCTGGCCGCCCAGTCCGTGGACTACTACGCCGGCAACAGCGCGGCCACCACGCCGCTGCAGCACATGTGGTCGCTGTCCCTGCAGGGACAGGTGTTCCTGCTCTGGCCGCTCCTGCTGGCCGGGTGCGCCGTCGCCGCCCGCTGGACCGGGATCCGGTTCCGCCCCGTGGCGGTCGGCGTCTTCGGCACGGTGCTCCTGGGCTCCCTGGTCTGGTCCGTCGCGGCCACGGCCACCGCCCCGGAGACGGCGTACTTCAGCTCCTTCACGCGTCTGTGGGAGTTCGCCATCGGTTCCCTGGCGGCACTCGCGCTGACCGCCGTCCCCGGAGCGGGCACGACTCGGGGCCCCCGGCCGTCGTCACGTCCCCTGGGAATCCTGCTGGGCTGGACGGGGCTGGCCGTGGTCGTCGCCACCCCGTTCCTCGTCGAGGCCGGCACCCGGTTCCCCGGCACCGCCGCCCTGGCGCCGACCCTGGGGGCGGCCGCGATCCTGCTCGGCGGCGCCCCGGCCCCGGGCTCCCGGGTGGGGGCCGGGATGGTCCTCGAGTCGCGTCCGCTGCAGTGGTTCGGCGACCGCGCCTACGGCATCTACCTGTGGCACTGGCCCCTCCTGATCACCTACCTCCTGCTCACCGCCCGGGACGACGTCCCGGTCCTGCCCGGCCTCGGCATCCTGCTGGCCTCGGCGGCCCTCACCCGGGCGTCCTCCGTGCTGCTCAACGGCTGGCGTGCGCTGCCGGTGGTCCGGGCGGGCAGCGGTGCCCGGCTCGTGGCCACGGCCCTGCTCGTGGCGGTCCCCCTGACCGGGGCCCACAGCTGGAGCGCCCTGCGCGACCCCTCCGCGGACATCGACCGCACCGCCGCGAACTATCCCGGCGCGGCCGTGCTCCGCGGCGACGCCGGGCCGGTCCCCGACGTGCCGATCATCCCGACCGACACCGAACGGGAGAACGAGTGGGGGGACAAGGGCGAACCCTGCGCGCCCGAGGAGACGCCCGCCCGGATCGCCGAGCTGGGCGAGTGCTGGGTGGTCGAGCCCCCGGGGAGCACCGGGCCGGAGGGCACCGGGCCGGTGCGCACCCTCGTGGTGCTCGGCGACTCCCACGCCCAGCAGCTGCTGACGCCCCTGCACCGCATCGCCGACGCCCGTGGCTGGCGGATCGTCTCCTACTTGCGGATGGCCTGCCGCTACGGGGCCGAGTCGGAGCAGCGCAACGCCGAGTGCAACACCTTCAACGCCGCCGCGCGGGAGGCCGCCCTCGAGCTGGACCCGGACGCCGTGCTGACCATCGGGACGCTGAGCCTCCCCGAGGCCCCGCACGAGAAGGTCGTCGACGGCTACGAGGAGGGCGTGCTCCCCTTCCTCGACGCCGGCGTCCCCGTGGTCGCCTTCCGGGACAACCCGCGGTTCCCCTTCGACATGTTCGAGTGCGTCGAGACCTACGGCCCCGGCCGGGACCGCTGCAACCCGCCCCGCTCAGAGTCGCTGCTGCCCGCCAACCCCCTGGAGGAGCTCGCCGGGCGCCACGAGGGTCTGCACACCGTCGACCTCACCGACCGCATCTGCACCGAGCAGGTCTGCCCGGGGGTGGTCGGCAACATCATGGTCTACCGCGACTTCGACCACATCACGTCCACCTACGGCGAGACCCTCGTCCCGGACGTGGAGGTCCGCCTGCTGCGCGCGCTGGGCTGGGACACCGGCCGCTGACCCTGGCCGCCCCGGGGCCCGGGTGGCATGAGATGCGTCTCTTCCGGGCCGGAGGGTCCCACTCGAACCTCACGTCAGGGTAGAGTCGGGGACCGGCGGCGCCGTCCGCGCCCGGGAGCCGCCTCCGCGCGACGTCGCGCCCTTCTGCACGCACGCCGTCCGAGGGCTCGCACGCCCTTCCTGCCCGCGAACGGAGCCCCGTGGCCACCACGACCCCTGAATCCACTCCTGCCCTGACGCCCGAGCAGCGCCGGTCCGTCCGGCGCACGCTGAGGTCGCCCCGCCTGGTGAAGACCGAGGTCCTGGCGGGCCTGGTCGTGGCGCTCGCGCTGATCCCCGAGGCGATCGCGTTCTCGATCATCGCCGGGGTCGACCCGAGGCTGGGCCTCTTCGCGTCCTTCACCATGGCCGTGACCACCGCCGTGCTGGGCGGCCGGCCCGCGATGATCTCCGCCGCGACCGCCGCGACGGCCCTGGTCATCGCGCCGCTCGTGGAGTCCCACGGGGTGGACCACTTCATCGCGGCGGTGATCCTGGCCGGGGTCTTCCAGGTGGTCCTGGCGCTGATCGGCGCCGCGCGCCTGATGCGGTTCATTCCCCGCTCGGTGATGGTGGGCTTCGTCAACGCCCTGGCCATCCTGATCTTCAGCTCGCAGGTCCCCGAGCTCATCGGCGTGCCGTGGCTGGTCTACCCGCTGACGGCCCTGGGCCTGGGCATCGTGTTCCTCCTCCCCCGGCTGACCCGGGCGGTGCCGGCACCGCTGGTGGCCATCCTGGTCATCACGGCTCTCGTGGTGACGTTCGGCGCCGAGGTGCCCACGGTCGGGGACAAGGGCGCGCTGCCGGACTCGCTGCCCTCGCTCTTCCTCCCGGACGTCCCGCTGGACCTCGACACCCTCCGGGTGCTGGCCCCCTACGCGTTCACGATGGCCCTGGTCGGACTGCTCGAGTCCCTCATGACCGCGAAGCTGGTCGACGACCTCACCGACACCCGGTCCGACAAGACCCGGGAGTCCTGGGCCCAGGGTGTCGCGAACGTGGTCACCGGGTTCTTCGGCGGCATGGGCGGCTGCGCGATGATCGGCCAGACCATGATCAACGTGAAGGCCTCCGGGGCCCGCACCCGGATCTCCACGTTCACGGCCGGCGTCTTCCTGCTGATCCTCGTGGTCAGCCTCGGCGACGTGGTGGGCACGATCCCGATGGCCGCGCTGGTGGCGATCATGATCTTCGTCTCCTGGGCGACCTTCGACTGGCACTCCGTCCGCCCCCACACCCTGGCCCGGATGCCGCGCTCCGAGACCATGGTCATGCTCTCCACCGTGGTGGTCACCGTGTGGACCCACAACCTGGCCATCGGCGTCATCGTCGGGGTGCTCGCGGCGATGATCGCCTTCGCCCGCAGGGTCGCCCACTGCGTCTCCGTGGACCGCGCCGTCGCCGAGCGCGACGGCGAGGAGATCGCGACCTACACGGTCCACGGGGAGCTGTTCTTCGCCTCCTCCAACGACCTCTACACGATGTTCGACTACGCCGGGGACCCGCAGAGGATCGTCATCGACCTGTCCGACTCGCACCTGTGGGACGCCTCCACCGTGGCGGCCCTGGACTCGGTGACCGACAAGTACGCCCACTACGGCAAGGACGTGGAGATCGTGGGTCTCAACCAGGCCAGCCGACGGATGCGCGTGCGCCTGGGGGGACTGCTCAACACCGGCGGGCACTGACGCTCCGCCGTCCGCGGGGCGGAGGGGCACGCTCGGCCCCGCCCGTATTCGCGAAACCACACTTTTGTTTCTGCATGTGAACAGGGTCACAGCGGGAGTGTTGATCACCCTCCCAGCATGGGCCATCCTTGCTCTCACCAGGGGATTCTGTGGTCCCGAGGACCATCCCCTGGCTCCCGTGGCGTCGACCGGGCGCACTCCGGTTCCGGAGTCCGCGCACCGGTCCACCGGAGGGAGCAGCAGAGGCGGGGTGGCTGGGGGGCCGCCCCGCCTTCGCGCTGTCCGGGGAGACGCCCGCGACGTGACCGGTGGCCCGGGAGGCAGCCCGGCCATGGTCCGGAAAACGCACGGCCGCAGGCCCGGGGTGGCCGTCGGGGCCCCGGGACCCCGACGATNGGTGGACGGGCGGCGCGTCCGCGCCGCCACGGACGGCCCCGGACCGCTGCCCAGCGCTGTGCCCGGCCCGGGACCTTCCCCGCGGGCGCACGACACTCCGGGAGGAGCCATGGACGACGACGTCGTAGGCGCTGTGCAGGCGCGTCTGACCCGGTACGCCGTGGACCGCGCCGGCATCGAGCCCGCCCGGTTGTGGTGGCACTACTTCCTGCTCGGCGGCGAGGCCGGGGCCCTGGAGGTCGAGGCCTACCTGTTCGGCTGCCTGACGCTGCCGCCGGCACACCGCGACCTGCTGGCCGGTGCCGCCAACGAACTCCTGCACGGCCGCCCGTGCCCCAGGATCCCCTCGACACGGGAGATCACGGGCACCCCCGCGGACGTCGCGGCGCCAGGACGTCACCGGACGCCGGACGGCGGAACCCGGGGCTGAGGAAGCACGCGCCGGTCGGCCCCGCGCACCGTTCCCCGGACGCCGGATCCCGGACAGCACGGCCGGTGGATGCCGGACTCCCGGTCCCCACGCGGCCGGCAGTGGCACAATGTACCGGTGTCGGCGCGGACGACGGTCCGCACCCGGCGGAGACATCGCGCCGGCACGGACGCCCCGTCGTCGCCCGTGCTCCCACCGCGACCCCAGGAATTCGGATGGCCAACCTCTCACCGCGCTCCACCGCCGCTGCCCCGGCCGGCTGGTCGACCCTGCACCGGCACCACATCGGCGTGGACGTCGGCGGCTCGACCATGAAGTACGCCGTCGTGGACGTGGCGGGAGGATCCCTCACCACCCCCGTGACCGAACGGCCGACCCCCGCTCCCTCGACCCCCGACGCCGTGGCCCACGCCCTCTCGGGTGTCGTCGAGGAGCTGTCCGCCCGGCCGGAGGCGCCCGACCCGGAGGCCAGCGTGGGCGTGGCCATCCCGGCGATCGTGCGGAACGGGGTCGCGTGCTCGGCCGCCCACATCGACGACGCGTGGCTGGGCCTGGACGTCCGCCGGTTCCTCTCGGAACGGCTCGGCCGCACCGTACAGGTCATCAACGACGCCGACGCCGCAGGGCTCGCCGAGGTGCGCTACGGGGCGGGACGCTCCGGGTCCGGCACCGTTTTGCTCATCACGCTGGGCACGGGGATCGGCTCGGCGCTGATCGTGGACGGCAAGCTGGTGCCCAACCTTGAGCTCGGCCACGTGGAGCTGGACGGGCTCGACGCCGAGGTGCGGGCCGCCGCCGTCGCACGCGAGCGGGAGCACCTGGACTGGGCGGCGTACGCCGAGCGCCTGCAGCGGTACCTGGCCCACCTGGAGTTCCTGTTCTCCCCGGACCTGATCATCGTGGGCGGGGACATCTCCGCCCGCCACGAGGAGTTCCTGCCGCGCCTGCACCTGAGGACGCCCGTCGTGGTCGCCGAGCTGCGCAACAGCGCCGGCATCGTCGGCGCCGCCCGCCACGCGTACCTGACCCTGCCCCCGCTGGACGACTGACGACGCGCGACAGCGTCTCGGGGCGGCTCGGCGGCGCCTACCGGCGCAGCGCCTGGCGGAAGTACTGGACGCCGGCGGCCAGGTGCAGGACGGCCGCCACCTGCACCATGATCCGGCCGACCTCGGTGACCTCCGTGCTGTTCCAGGCGGGCCCGGCCAGGACGAGCACGGTCCCGGCCATGAGCAGGGCGGTCTTGGCCTTGCCGGCCCGGGTGACGCGCAGCGTTCCGAGGGAGCGCCGGAGGATGCCGGCGACGCCCACCACCAGGTCCACGCCCGCGATGACGATGAGCACCCACCACGGGAACAGTCCGACGACGCTCGCGGCGACGGCGATCGCCACGGTGCCCAGCCGGTCCGCCACCGGATCCATCACCTCGCCGACCCTGCTGCGCTGGTTCAGCGCGCGGGCGAGCACGCCGTCCACCCAGTCCGTGAGCGAGAAGAGCGCCACGAGCACGAGCGCGCGCACGGGCCGCTCGTCGATCTCGAGGACGGCCAGCACGGCCGGGACGATGAGCGTGAGGCGCAGCACCGAGATGACGTTGGGCACCGTCACCACACGGTGGTAGTAGGGCGCCTCCGCCGGTCCGGGCGCGTCCTGGTGCTGAGCCATGACCCCCTCGCCTCCTCCCCGCTTCGCGCGGCGGGCCGCGCCGGGCGCACCACCGCTGCTTCCGAGGGTAGTCCTTCGTCCCTCCGGGCGGCGGGTCGCGACCTCCCGCGCCGGTCCGGCCGGACGAGGGCCCGCTGGGCTCCCGCGCGTTGTCCCGCGCCGTGCGCTCCGTTAAGCTCGTGGGGCCCGGGACCCGCCCCGGGCCCCCACCCCCTCCTGCCTCGCACCGCCGCCCGGCCGGCCTCCCCGGCTGTCCGACGGCGTCCGGCCGCCCCCGAGCCCACCGGAGATCCCCGTCTTGAGCCTGCCCACCCCCGAGCGCACGTCCGCCGACCGCAGGGAGGGCTCTCTCGGCCCTGCGCGGCGCCCCGAGATCCAGGGTCTGCGCGGCGTCGCGGTGCTCCTCGTGGTGGCCTTCCACGTGTGGACGGACCGCGTCTCCGGTGGGGTGGACGTCTTCTTCGTCCTCTCCGCGTTCCTGCTCACCGGGTCGTTCCTCCGCCGGGTCGAGAACGGGCGGCCCCTGGCCCTTCCCGCGTACTGGCTGCGGACGTTCAGCCGCCTCATGGGCCCGCTGGCCGTGATGCTGCTGACCGTGCTCGCGGTGGTCCTGCTGATCTTCCCGCCCAGCCGCTGGGACACCCTCGTGGGCCACGCCTGGGGCTCCCTCTTCTACGTGCAGAACTGGGTGCTGGCCGCCGAGGCCGTCGACTACTACGCCGGGGGCGGCGCGTCCTCGACCCCGCTCCAGCACACCTGGTCGCTGTCCCTGCAGGGCCAGGTCTTCCTGCTCTGGCCGGTGCTCCTGGCCGGCACGGCGTGGGCGGCCCGCCGCAGCGGAGTGCGCTTCCGGCTCCTCGCCGGGATCCTGTTCGGGCTCGTCCTCGCCGCCTCGTTGGGCTGGTCGGTGCTCCTCACAGCGGCCTCGCCCGACGCCGCGTACTTCAGCTCCTCGGCCCGTCTGTGGGAGTTCGCCGTCGGCTCGCTGACGGCACTCGCCGTCGCCGGGCCCGGCGCGGCCACCGCGCCCGGCCCGGCACCTGCGTCCGGCCCTTCGTCCGGCCCTGCGCCGGGCCGGGCAGCCGGCCGGTCACCGGGCTCCGCGGCCCGGGGCGCGCCGGCGGCGGCCCTCGGGTGGGCGGGGCTGGCCACGGTCGTGGCGACCCCGTTCGTCGTCGACGCCCACACCCGGTTCCCCGGTGCCGTGGCGCTGGCGCCCACCCTCGGCGCCGCGGCGGTGCTGCTGGCCGGCGCCCTCGCCACGGGGTCCCGCGGCGGGGTCCACCGTCTGCTCGCGGCCGGCCCGCTCCCCTGGTTCGGGGACCGGGCCTACGGCATCTACCTGTGGCACTGGCCGGTGCTCGTCGTGTACGCCCTGGTGGCCGTGCGCCAGGACGTCCCGGTGCTGCACGGTGTGGGCATCCTGGGCGCGTCCATGGTGCTGACCCGCGCGAGCGCCCCCCTGACCCGCCTGCCCCAGCTCCTCGCCCGTGCCGGCCGGGCCGCGGCCCGCCGCCCCCGGTCCGGAGCGGGCGACCTCGCCCGGCTCGTGGCCACCCTCCTGCTCGTGGCCGTGCCCGTCGGGACCGCCCACGGCGGGACGCTCGTGCGCTCCGCCCAGCAGCAGAGCGTGGAACGCACCCCGGAGAACTATCCCGGCGCCGCGGTGCTGCGCGGGGAGGCCGTCGCGCCGACCGGTGTCCCGCCCGTGCCCACCGACGCCGAGCGGGAGGACGAGTGGGGCCGGACGGGCCCGGAGTGCTCTCCCGAGGACGGCCGGGAGCTGATCGGGGACCTCGGCGACTGCTGGGCCTTCGGCCCCACGGACGGCACCGCACCGACCCGGGAGCTCGTGGTGATCGGCGACTCCCACGCGATGCAGCTGCTGACCCCGATCACCCGCGCGGCCGAGCAGCACGGGTGGAAGGTCGTCAGCTACCTCCGGATGGCCTGCCGGTACACCGCCGACACGGCCGGGGTCGACGAGGAGTGCGCCGCGTTCAACGCCGCCGCCCGCGACGCCGCGCTCGCGCAGGCCCCGGACGCGGTGCTCACGATCGGCACGCGGAGCCTGGCCGAGGCACCGCACGAGCAGCTCGTCGCCGGCTACGAGGAGGGGATCGCCCCGTTCCTCGCCGCGGACGTGCCGGTCGTCGGCTTCCGGGACAACCCGCGCTTCTCCTACGACATGTTCGAGTGCGTGGAGACCTACGGTGCCGACCACCCGCGGTGCAACGTCGCACGGTCCGAGGCGCTGCAGGACGTCAACCCGCTGCTGGAGGTCGCCGCGCGGCACGAGGGACTGCACGTCGTGGACCTGACGGACCGGCTCTGCACCGAGGACGTGTGCGCCTCGGTGATCGGCAACGTCGTCGTCTACCGGGACCTCGACCACGTCACGTCGAGCTACGGGGCCACGCTGACCCCTGACGTCGACGAACGGCTGCGGGCTACGCTGGACTGGTGAGGCCGGCCCCGCCCGGCCCCCGCCCCGATGCGACCCGCCCCGATGTGAGGAGACGGCCGTGGACCCGCGAGTGCACTTCATCACCCTGTCCACCCCCGACCTCGACGCCGCGCGCCGGTTCTACGCGGGCGGCCTGGGCTGGGAACCGCTCCTCGACGTCGCGGAGGAGATCCTCTTCTTCCAGGTGGCGCCCGGGCTCGTGCTCGGCCTGTTCGACGCCGTGAAGTTCGCCGAGGACCTCGGTCGCGCCGGCTCCGCGCCCTCCGGGGCGGAGGGCCTGACGCTCGCCCACAACGTGGGCAGCGACGAGGCGGTGCGCGACGTCGTCGGCGCCATGGCGGCCGCGGGCGGCACGGTCCTCACCGCTCCCCGGCCCGGGGCCTTCGGCGGTGTCTTCCACGCGCACGTCGCGGACCCCAACGGCGTGGTCTGGGAGGTCGCGCACAACCCCGGCTGGGGGGTCGACGACGACGGGACCGTGCACCTGGGCTGACCCGCCGGACGCGCACCGTGTGACCGCCCGGCACCGTGTGACCGCCCGGCACCGTGTTCCGGCCCGCCGTGGCGTCAGCCGCGGGCGTCGACCCGCAGGTGGTGCTCGACGTCGTGCAGGAAGTACGCCGCGAAGCTCGCCACCGTGAACTCCTTGCCGTCACCTCGGCGCCCGGTCCGGGCCCACTGGGAGCCGGACACCGCGTCGAAGGCGTCGGCGGTCGCGCGCAGCTCCTGCGCGAGCTCACCGGAGACCTCGTAGGGATCCTGCAGGTTGTACTGCTCCTCGACGGCCACGGCGTTCTGGTCCCAGTCGGGGAAGACCGGGTCGTCCTCCTCCAGCATGAGCCGGAGCCGCTCGCGGAAGACCCGGCACAGGTCCCGCACGTGGCAGGCGTACTCCAGCGGCGACCACGTGCCCGGACCCGGACGGTCGGTCATGCCCAGCACGTCCAGCACCGCCGTCCACCGGTCCACCGTGTCGCGCGTGCGCCGGCCGGTGGTGGCGACGTCGTAGCCGGGCCGGAAGCCGCACTCGCCGCAGCCCTGGTCGATGACCACGGTCCAGTCCTTGGTCTCCGGCGGGACGGGAGAGGTGTCGGGGGTCGCGGGAGGCTCGGCGCTCATGTGGGCCAATGTACTCCGGACCGCTCCGGCGGCGCCCCGGTAGGCTGGTGTCCATGTCCCCGCCAGCCTTCCCCGCCGCCGTCCTCTTCGACCACGACGGCACCCTCGTCGACACCGAGCCGCTGTGGGAGGAGGCCAAGGAGAATCTGGCGGCCGAGCACGGACGGCTCTGGACGCCGGAGGACACCCGGGCCACCCTCGGCCGGCCGGTCGCCGCGACCATCGCCCGCATGCAGCAGATCGGGGTGCGGCTCGGGGACGACGAGCTGTTCCGGGCGGTCTTCGAGCACAGCGTCCGGGTCCTGGAGGGCACGCGGCTGACCTTCATCGACGGGATCGGGGAGCTGCTCGAGGAGCTGTCCGCCGCGGGCATCCCCGCCGCGGTGGTCACGAACGCCAGCTCCGCGATGGCCCGGCACACCGCGTCCGCCGCTCCGGCCGGGCTGTTCCGGATGGTCATCGGCACCGAGGAGTACGCGCAGGGGGTGCGGCCCAAGCCCGACCCGGACGCCTACCTCACGGCGGCGCGCCGGCTGGGGGTCGACCCGGCCCGGTGTGTGGTGGTCGAGGACTCGCCCCCCGGAACCGCCGCCGGCGTTGCCGCGGGCATGCCGGTGGTGGTGGTTCCCGGCCAGGAACGGTTCGAGCAGGGCCCGGGAACGCTTCACGTGGACTCCCACCGCCGCGTCACGCTGGAGCTGCTGCGCTCCCTGGACCCGCGGTCCCCGTCGTCGCCGCTGCGCCGCGCCGAGGAGGCACATCCGTGAACGCCTCCCGATTCCCCTCGGCCGTCCTCTTCGACCACGACGGCACTCTCGTGAACTCCGAGCCGCAGTGGGCGGTGGCCAAGCGCGCCGTGGCCGCACGCTACGACGTCGGGTGGAGCACCGAGGACGACCTCGCCACCCTCGGGAGGACGGTGCCGACCTCGGCGCGGCTCATGGTCGAGCGGGGCGCCGCAGCCACCGTCGAGGACATCACCGAGGAGCTCGGACGGGAGGTCGCGGCCGCCATGGCGGGGGAGGTCCCGTTCCTGCCGGGCATCCGGTCCCTGCTGGACGAACTGGCAGAGGCCGGCGTCCCGGCCGCCGTGGTGACGAACGCCCTGACCGTGGTCGCACGGTGCACCGCGGCCGGCGCCCCCGAGGTGCTGCAAGTGGTCGTGTCCCAGGAGGACGTCGAGCACGCGAAGCCGCACCCCGAGCCCTATCTGCTCGCCGCGCGACGGCTGGGCGTGGACCCGGCGCGGTGCGTGGCGGTCGAGGACTCCGGGACGGGAGCCGCGAGCGCGGCGGCGGCCGGGATGCCGGTCGTGGTGGTGCCCGGCGAGCTGCCCGTGGAGCCGGAGCCCGGTTACGTGCTCGTGGCCGACCACACCGACGTCACGCTGTCGTTCCTGCGCTCCCTGGACCCCTCCGCCTGACGTTCGCCGCTCCCCCGCTGCACGCCGCCCCACCGTAGGCCGCCCCGGAAACGACGAGTGCACAGCCGTTG
>NZ_JBISWL010000078.1:0-22390 GCF_044462265.1 Kocuria rhizosphaerae | reverse complement strand
ACGGCTGTGCACTCGAGGCGGGCCGGAGGGGCCCGACCGCGTCAGCGGGTCGCGGCGCCCTGCGGGGAGGAGGCGCGGCGCGGGCTGCGGCTGCGACGGCGTGCGGCGGCCGCCTGCGTGGCGCGGTCCGGCGCCGACTCGGAGGTGTACGCGGGCCCGGCGGAGCGCGTCGGCGCGGCCGAACGGGCGGGGGCCGCCGAGCGGGAGGCGGAGCCGTTGTCCGGCCGCGAGCCGGCCCGGCGCCCGGACTCGGGTCGCTGGTCGCGGGAGCCGCCGCGCGGCTGCTCGGCACGGCCCTGACCGCCGCGCTGGCCACCACGGCCGCGGTTGCCGCCGGAGCGGGCGCGATCCTGGCCGCCGCGCTGACCGCCCTGGGGCTGGACCGGCTGCGGAACGTAGGCGACCTTGTCCGCGAGCTCGCCCACGAGCTCTGCGACGGCCGGGGAGCCGACCGTGACGGCGTCGAAGTTCGCGGTGACGCCCGCGGCCTTCATGAGCTGCGTGACCTCACGGCGCTCCTCCTTGGTGGCCACCGTGACCACGGAGCCGGAGGCGCCGGCGCGGGCCGTGCGCCCGGAGCGGTGCAGGTAGGACTTGTGCTCGGTGGGCGGGTCGATGTGCACGACCAGCTCGACGTCGTCCACGTGCACGCCGCGCGCCGCGACGTCCGTGGCCACCAGCACGCGCACGTCGCCCGCGGAGAACTGCGCGAGATTGCGGTCGCGGGCGTTCTGGGACAGGTTGCCGTGCAGATCCACCGCGGGGATGCCCGTCTGCGTGAGCTTGCGGGCCATCTTCTTGGCGCGGTGCTTGGTCCGCGTGAACATCACCCGGCGGCCCGTCCCGGCGGCGAGGGCCTCGATGAGCTCCTGCTTCTCGTCCGCGTCCACGACGAGCACGTGGTGCTCCATGGTGGACACGGACGCCTGGGGCGCGTCCACGGAGTGCTTCACCGGGTTCGAGAGGAACTGCTTGACGAGCTTGTCCACGCCGCCGTCGAGCGTCGCGGAGAACAGCAGGCGCTGTCCGCCCTGCGGGGTCCGCTTGAGGATGCGGGTGACCACGGGCAGGAAGCCCATGTCGGCCATGTGGTCGGCCTCGTCGATGACCGTCAGGCGGACGTCGTCGAGGGTCAGCACGTTCTGCTTGAGGAGGTCCTCGAGGCGGCCGGGGCACGCGACGACGATGTCGGCGCCCTTCGCGAGCGCCCTCTCCTGGTTCTTCTGGGACACGCCGCCGAAGATCACGGTGGTGGTCAGCCCGGCCGCCTCGGCGATCGGTGCCACGGCGCGGTCGATCTGGGTGGCCAGCTCGCGGGTGGGGGCCAGGATCAGCCCGGTGGGACGGTTCGCCCTGCGGGACACGCGGGCGCCGTCGCCGGTGAGGCCGGCGAGCCGCGACACGAGCGGCAGCGCGAACGCCACGGTCTTGCCGGAGCCGGTCTTGCCGCGGCCGAGCACGTCACGGCCGCCCATCGAGTCGGGAAGGGTCTTCTCCTGGATGGGGAACGCCTGCTCGATGCCCTGGCGGGCGAGGACGGCGGAAAGGGCCTTGGGCACGCCAAGGTCGGAAAAAGTAGTCAAAACGGGGATTCGTCTTTCGATCGTCGTCCCGGCGGGAGGTGTGTCGACGCCGGGTGCGCCGAAGAACTCCTGGGGCCCCTGCGAGCGGGCGAGACCGTCTGGAACGGTGCCACGCTGGAAGAAGAACGGGGGTGCTCGACGCCTGCCTGCTCACCCGGGAACGGGGAGCAGTGCCATGTGCAATACCACCCAGCGTACAGCACGGGACCGCCACCACCACCGGCATGTGGTGGAGAGCACACGCGCCGGGCCGGGCCGCGGCCCGGCGGGCGCGCTACTTGAGCAGCCTGCGGAGCAGGTCGTTCACCCCGATCGTGGTCCTGCGGTATGCAGCGCCGGACGCCGCCCGGCCGGGGTCGCGGACCCAGCCCGTACCGGGACGGCCGTACCCGGGGATGATCGCGCGCTTGACCGTCCGCTTGGCCCGGCCGGTGGTGCGCGCCCTGAGCGAGCCGAGGGGACGGGGTCTGCGGATGCCGAACTTCACCATGGGATCCTCCTGGGTCGGGGGCCCTCAGGCTACTCCTCGGCACCGTCCGCGTCGACGGGAACGGTGTGCCGAGGACGGTGCGCGCCGGAGGCTCCCTGGTAGTGTCGTTGACGACTCAATGACCGCTCGACGGCGTCGCGTCCACGACCTGTCGCCCACCCGAAAGGACATCACCATGAGCCTGTCCAACGCGATCCTGCGCGGCGTCTCCGGCGCCTACCTGCTCCAGTCCGGCTACGGCAAGAAGGACCTGCCCACGGAGGCCGCCGAGGGGCTCCAGCAGTTCGCCGCGACCGGCGTCCCCCAGTTCAAGGAGTGGGACGCGGACACCTTCGGCAAGTTCGTGGCGTACTCCGAGATGGCCATCGGGGCCGCCCTGGTGACGCCGTTCGTCAACAAGCGGCTGGCGGGCCTCGCTCTCGGCGCCTTCTCCGCGGGGCTCCTCACGCTGTACTTCCGCAACCCGCAGATGACCCAGGAGGACGGCATCCGCCCGACCGAGGCCGGCACCGGTCTGTCCAAGGACGCCTTCCTGGCCGCGATCGCGGCGGCCCTGGTCGTCTCCAAGTAGCCCTGTCGCGGCCCAGCGGGTGCCGTCCGTCCCCCGGGACGGACGGCACCCGCTTCTTCGTGCCCGTCCGCCGCCTCCTTACGGTGTCCGAGCCGGAGGGGAGAATGGCCCCATGACGACGACGGCGCCCCGCCGGGCACGTCCTGCTCCGGCACCCTACGACCCCGCTCACGCCGCGGAGGAGATGGCCGACGCCGGAGTGCGAGCGAGGGCCCGGGCCGTCCTGGTGGAGCTGACGGACTCCGCCGCGGCGCAGGCCCGGGAGGCGGCACACCAGGTCCGCTGCATCCACGAGCTGTGGCTGCTGGCCCTCGAGGACCGGGAGATCGATCGGCTCGACGCCGCGGGATTCCTCTTCACCGACAATGACCGGCGCGTGCCCTCCCCTCCCCAGTCGGACGAGGCGATGGTCCTGGACGTCGCGGACGAGATCGCTCCGGCGCTGAAGCTCTCCGCTGCCACGGCACGCGAGCGGGTTCGTGAGGCCCTCGTCCTGGCCGAGCGGCTGCCCGGCACCCTGGAGGCCCTCGAGGCGGGGCGGTTCAGCGCCCGGCACGCCGGCGTGCTGGCCGAGCAGTGGCGAGAGCTCGTCGACGACGCCCCCGGGGAGAAGGCCCCGGCCGACGTCGTGCGGAGGCTCGTGGCCGAGCTGCAGGAGCTGGCGCCCCACTGCACGGTGGCGCAGCTGCGGATCTGGGCGCGCCGGCGCCGCGAGGCGTTGCTGACGGAGACGCAGGAGCGCCGGCACCGCGCGGCGCGCGAGGGGCGCCGCGTGTGGGTCGAGGACCGTGAGGACGGCATGGCATGCCTGCACGCGCTGCTCACCGCGCCCGTCGCGCTGGCCGCCAAGGACCGGCTGGAGGCGCTCGTGGACCGGTTGCCCGCCGAGGACGCCCCGGATCACGGCGGCTCCGGCGCCCCGGGCGTTCCCCGCACCAGGGCACAGCTGCGGGCGGACGTCCTCGGGGACCTCCTGCTGGCCGGGGAGGTCCCCGACGACCCGGACTTCCCGCGCGACGTGCGCGGCGAGATCACGGTGACGGTGCCCGTGCTCACCCTGCTGGCCCGGGGTGCCGATCCGGCACCGGCAGGTCCCGCTGTCGGTGGCGCGGACCGGCACGGCGCCCCGGCTGTGTCGGACCCCTTCGGTGCGCCCGGCGCTTCCGGTGAGCCCGGCGCCGTCGGTGTGCGCGGTCCTGCCGGTGTGCCGGACACCTTCGGTGCGGCCGGCGTGGCCGGTGTCCCCGTCGACACCGCCGTGCTCGTGGGCCACGGTCCCATCGACCCGGAGACGGCCCGCGAGCTGGCGGGAGGCGCGGCATCGTGGCACCGGGTGCTGACGCACCCCACCAGCGGCGTCGTCCTCGATCACGACCGGACCGTCTACGCCGTTCCCGCGGACCTCAAGCGCCGGCTGCGGCTGCGCGACGGGACGTGCCGGTTCCCGGGGTGCAGGCGGCGGGCGGCACGCTGCGACCTCGACCACACGGTCGCCTGGGCAGACGGCGGCCCGACGGCCGCCGACAACCTGGCCCACCTCTGCCGGCACCACCACCTGGTCAAGCACCGCGACGGACCACTGGGGCGCTGGACCGTGCGGCAGCTCGGCCCCTCACCCGGGGGCGGGGTGCTCGAGTGGACGTCTCCGGCGGGTGCGACCTACCGGACCGTTCCGGATCCCTCCGCCGGACTTCCGCCGGACGCGCATCCGGCGCCGCCTGCCGGTCCCGCGGACCCGCCGCCCCCACCGTTCGACCGCGACGACCCGCCGCCGTTCTGATCCCGCCGTGTCCGTTCAGGCCGGGGGTGCGCCGGGATCCCTTGGCCTGGTCTCGACGGACACCCGGTAGGTCATGGTGTGGGTCCGGCCCGGTTCGAGGTGCACGGCGTCGCCGTGGACGTTCGCGCCCTCGACGCACACGAAGCCGGTCCAGCCGTCCGCGCCCACGTCCGGCAGCGCTGCGGCCTTCTCGGCCCATGGGTTCCACACCACGGTGCTCGCCGAGTTCTCCTTGTGGATCCGCAGGACGCGGCCGAGCACGGGGTCGACCACGGCGACCCCGGCCCCCGAGGCGTAGACCCGGTCGGTCTCGCCCTCGAGCCGGAGATCCCCCTCCTGCACGCACCCGTCGCGGTCCAGCACCTTGTCCCGGTAGCGAGCCCCGGACAGGCCCTCGATCCGGAGCCGGCGCACGTCACCGACCACGAGATAGGCGTGCAGCGCCTCCTCGAACTCGAACGGCCGGTCGCCGGTGTTCGTGACGGTGAGCTGGAGGGAGAGCTCCGCGCCGAACCGCACCACGTACTCGGCGTCGAACGCGTGGGGGAACTCCGCCCGGTGCGCGGGGTCCGTGACGTCCCTGTCCGAGAGGTGGTAGACGACCACCGCCTCGTGGTCGGAGGACTCGCGCGACTGGACGTGCCAGCGGAGCCGTCGGGCGAAACCGTGCTGCGGCTCGCGACCGCCCCGGGCGCCGTCCGCGAACCACGGGAAGCAGATGGGCACGCCGCCGCGCAGGGGTTTCCCCGGTTCGAGCGGCGTGCTCGGGGAGAGCCACAGCACGGGGGCGTGGCCGGTGGGGATCCAGTCGACCACGTGGGCGCCCTGGTCGTGGACGGCACCGGTCGCGTCCGAGCAGGAGAACGGGCGGGGATCAGGAAGTTCGCTCATGCGCTCAGGCTAGACGCAGGCCCCGGCCCCCGTCGCGAAGCCGGACCCTGCACCGCGCCGGTGCGTGAGCCGGCGCCCCGGCGCGTGGGTCCTGTACCACCCCGCCGGCGCCTGAGCCGGCGCCCCAGCGCGTGGGTCCTGCACCCACCCCGCCGGCGCCTGAGCCGGCGCCCCAGCACGTGGGTCCTGCACCGCCCCACGCTGAGAGCCCACGCCCGGAGGCGCGGGCTCTCAGCGTCCCGGCGCGCGGGCCCTGCACCTCCCTGCGTGGGAGCTCACGCGGCCCGCACGTGCCGCACGCGCGCGGCCGCCGCCGATCCGGGGGCGTCAGACGCGGGTGCGCTCGAAGGAGTCGATGGCCCCCGGGTGCCCGTCCATGAAGTCCTCGATCTCCTCACGGCCGGCCCGCAGCTGCGGGTCGTGGAACAGGTAGTGGTTGGTCTCGCGGACGATGAGTCCGGCGAGGATCAGCAGCCCCAGCAGGTTCGGGAGCGCCATGAGCCCGTTCATGACGTCGGCGAAGTTCCAGACCACGGTCAGCGGAACCGTGCAGCCCACGAACACCACGAGGGAGAACACGATCCGGTAGGGCATCACGGCGGCCCGGCCGAAGAGCCGCTCCATGCAGCGCTCGCCGTAGTAGGCCCAGCCGAGGATCGTCGAGTACGCGAAGAGGACGAGTCCCACGGTCACCACCACGTGCCCCCACTCGCCGGGCAGGCCCTGGCTGAACGCGTCACCGGTCATGGTCCCGGCGAAGTCCGCGCCCTTCTCCCAGACCCCGGTGGTGATGAGCACCAGGCCGGTGAAGGTGACGACGATGATCGTGTCGATGAAAGTCTGCGTCATGGACACCAGGCCCTGTCGCACGGGGTGCGTGGTCCGCGCCGCCGCCGCGGCGATAGCGGCCGAGCCCATGCCGGACTCGTTGGAGAACAGCCCGCGGGCCACGCCCATCTGCACGGCAAGCATGATGGCGGACCCGGCGAAGCCGCCGACGGCCGCGGTGCCCGTGAAGGCGTCCGTGAAGATGAGGCCGATCGCCTGCGGAACGGCCGTGACGTTGACGAGCAGGACGAACAGCGCGCCCAGGACGTACATGACGATCATGACGGGGACCAGCCCCGCGGTGACCTTGCCGATGGACTTGATGCCGCCCACGAGCACGGTCACGGTGAGCACCGTGAGGACGAAACCGGTGACCCAGGTGGGCACCCCGAAGGAGCCCTCGACGTTGGAGGCGATCGCGTTGCCCTGCGTCATGTTGCCGATGCCGAACGCCGCCAGGGCCGCGGCGATCGCGAAGAAGATCGCCAGGAACTTCCCGAGGGGCCCGCGGATGCCGCGCTCGAGGTAGTACTGCGGTCCGCCGGAGATCTCACCGGCCGCGTCCGTCGTGCGGAAGCGCACGGCCAGGAAGGCCTCGGAGTACTTGGACGCCATGCCGAGCAGGCCCGTGACCCACATCCAGAACAGGGCGCCGGGGCCGCCGATCGACAGCGCGGTCGCCACGCCGACGATGTTGCCCGTGCCGACGGTCGCCGCGAGTGCCGTGGTGAGCGCCTGGAACTGGGTCACGTCGCCGACGCGGGCGTCGGCGTCCTGGCGCTCGAACAGCGCCAGGCGCAGAGCGGAGCCGAGCTTCCGGAACTGCAGGCCGCTCAGCCGGACGGTCAGGTACAGACCGGTGAGCAGCAGGAGCGGGACGAGGACGTACGGCCCCCAGATGATTCCGCTCAGCGTGCCGAGCGCGGTCTCGATGGATTGCAGCATGTGGTCTCCCGTGGGTGTCGGGCGGGTGCGGACGTGGTGCCGGACGGGCACTGTGGTGCGCGTCTCAGCCTCAGGCATCTAACCACATGACCGACCGTACGGTCTGCACGTGACGGGATCGCGGCTCTCACCCGTCCGGCGGCCCGGACGGCGCGCGGTTCGAGAGCCGGCCCGCCAGCAGCACGAATCCGACGGCCAGCACCGAGCACACGGCCATGGACACGGCCATCGGGACGGCGGTGTGCTCGCCGGCCAGGCCGGTGAGGGGGCTCACGAGCCCGCCCGTGAGGAACTGGACCAGCCCGAGCACCGCCGACCCCGCGCCGGCCCGGCCGGGCACGCGGGACTGGGCGAGCGCCACGGAGTTGCCCATGATGAACCCGATGCAGGACTGGCTGACGAACAGGTGCGCCAGCGTGGTCCACCCGGTGACCCCGGCGAGGACCAGGGCCAGCCCCACCACGTTGACGACCGCCATGACCGTCAGGGCGGTGCGCAGGATCACGCCGGGCTCCACCCGGTCGACGAGCCGGGTGTTGACGACGGCCCCGAGGATGGAGCCGCACGCGTTGACGGCGAAGACCACGGAGTAGCCCAGCGCCGAGAGGCCGAGCACGTTCTGCACCACGAACGAGGACGCGGAGATGTAGGAGAACAGGGAACCGAACGCGAGCCCGAACGCCAGCGCGTACGCCATGAACGTCCGCCTGCGCAGCACCCGGAGGGAGCCCGTCAGCACGGCGCCCACCCCGCCGCGGTGGCGCCTGCTCCGCGGGAGGGTCTCGGGCACCACCAGCACGGAGCAGGCGAGCATCAGCAGGCCGAACCCGGCGAGCACCCAGAACACGGTCTGCCACGGCGCCACGGTCGCGATGACCCCGCCCAGCAGCGGTGCGACGACGGGGGCGAGCGAGGTGATGGTCGCCAGGATCGAGAACAGCTTGGCGGCCCGCCGGCCCGAGGCAATGTCGGTGACCACGGCGCGCGCGATCACGACGCCCGCCGCGCCGGCGGCTCCCTGGACCGCGCGCAGCACGATCACCGTCCCGATGGTCGGCGCCAGGACGACCGCCACGGA
Source organism: Kocuria rhizosphaerae (assembly GCF_044462265.1). Lineage (NCBI taxonomy): Bacteria > Bacillati > Actinomycetota > Actinomycetes > Micrococcales > Micrococcaceae > Kocuria > Kocuria rhizosphaerae. Next base: position 14,224 of record NZ_JBISWL010000078.1, on the reverse strand, counting down.
GGTGAGCAGGAACAGGACGTTGCCGGCGACCATGAGCCGGCGCCTGCCCACCACGTCGGACACGGGCCCCAGCAGGAACTGGCCGAGGGCCATGCCCACCATGTAGGTGGTCAGCGTCAGCTGCACGGAGGAGGCCGAGGCCCCGAAATAGGCGGCCATGGCGGGCATCGAGGCCAGGTACATGTCCGTGGCCAGCGGGCTGACGGCGCTGAGGACCCCCAGGGCCCCCACGAGCACGACCCGGTCGGCGCCACCGGCGAGGTCCAGGCGGGACCGCACGCCGTCGTCCGGAGGTGGCGGGGACACGCGGGCACCTCCTTCCGGCGCGGGAACGGGACGCGACTCATGCTATCGGCGCCGTGATCCCCGAGAATGTCCCCATGAGACTCGCCGTGTACACCGGGGCCTCCCGGGGATCCGACCCCCAGCTCGCCGACGCCGCCCGGGACTTCGCGACCGCCCTCGCCCGTCGCGGCGTGGGCATCGTCTACGGGGGCGGCCACGTGGGGCTCATGGGCGCCGTCGCGGACGCCGCGCTCAGCTGCGGCGGCGAGGTCGTCGGGGTGATGCCGCAGGCCCTCGTCGACCGGGAGGCCGCCCATCCGGGGCTCACCGAGCTGCGGGTGGTGCGGACCCTGCACGAGCGCAAGGCCGGCATGGCTGCGCTGGCCGACGGGTTCGTGGCCCTGCCGGGCGGCCTGGGCACCCTGGAGGAGATCTTCGAGGCGTGGACGTGGCTCCAGCTGGGCCTGCACGCCAAGCCGGTGGGATTCCTCAACGTGGACGGCTACTGGACCCCCCTGCTGGAGGCGGTCGCCTCGATGTCGGCGGCCGGGCTCGTGCACCCGGAGCACCGGGACGCCCCGGTGGTCGCCCGGGACGCCGCCGAGCTGCTCGACGGTTTCGCGGCGTGGCGGGCGCCGCACCGGCGCCGGCCGGATCCGCCCGCACCGGCCGGTGAGGGCCCCGCCCGCCCTGCGCCTAGGATGTAGGGCGATGAGCGAGCACACTTCCTCCCCCGCCGAGGGGTCCGCGCAGGGCCCCGTTCCCGAAGCCTTCCACCGCCGGCCCTACTCCTTCGTGCGCCGTGGCGACCGCCTCACCGCGCGGCGGCAGAAGGCCTGGGACGACTGGGCGCCCTCGCGGGTCCTCGACGTGCCCAGGGTGCGCACCGACACCTCGGTGCACCCCGACCACGACTTCGACGCCGCCGCGGCCTTCGGGCGCGAGGCGCCCCTCGTCGTGGAGGTGGGCTCCGGGCTGGGCGAGGCGATCGTGCACGCCGCCGCCCAGGAACCGGGCCGGAACCACCTCGCCGTCGAGGTGTACAAGCCGGGCATCGCGGACCTGCTGCTCAAGGCCGCCCAGGCGGGGGTGGACAATGTCCGGGTGGTGCAGGCCAACGCCCCGGAGGTGCTCGAGCACATGCTCGCCCCCGGCTCGGTCGACGAGCTGTGGGTGTTCTTCCCCGACCCCTGGCACAAGACGCGGCACCACAAACGACGCCTGGTCTCCCCCGCGTTCGCCGAGCTCGCCGCCCGCGTGCTGCGACCGGGCGGGACGTGGCGCCTGGCCACGGACTGGCAGGAGTACGCCCTCGTGATGCGCGAGGTGCTGGACGCGTCGCCGCACTTCGAGAACCTCCACCCCGGACCGGTCGCCGACGACCAGCACCCCGACACCGGGTGGGCGCCCCGCTGGGAGGGGCGGGTCCTCACGAGCTTCGAGCGCAAGGCGCAGGAGGCCGGCCGGGTGCCGCGCGACCTCGCCTACCGACGACGGTCGTGAGCGCCGGGGCCGGGCCGAACGGCTTCGTCGTCGCGCCCCCGGGCGACCCCCGCACGCTGCCACTGCTCGCGGGGCTCCGCCGGGAGTACGTGACGCGCTACGGGACGCAGATCGGCGAGCAGGAGATGGCCGGGCACCCGGTCGAGGACTTCAGCCCGCCGGACGGCGGGATCGTGCTGCTCCTCGAGGCCGGGACGGCCGTCGCGGGCGGCGCGTTCCGCCGGTACGACGACGTCACGGCCGAGCTGAAACGGCTGTGGACGGCGCCGGCACACCGTCGGCGCGGTCTCTCCCGCCGGGTCTTGGCCGAGCTCGAGCGGCAGGTCGCCGCGGCGGGGTATCGGCGGATCCACCTCACGACCGGCAACCGCCAGCCCGAGGCGCGAGCCCTGTACCTCGGCAGCGGGTACACGCCACTGACCGGTCGCGCCCGGGTCCTCACGGACGAGGTGCACGAGCTGGGCTTCGAGAAGCACCTGCGCTGAGCCGCTCAGCGGCCCTGCTGGCGCGGCGGCCGGTACAGGACCACCGCCTGGGAGAACTGGCGCGCGCGAGGCCTCGACCCGCGCGCCATCCGCACCACGTCCCCGCCCACGCCCGCGGCGAAGATCCTCGAGGACTCCTCGGCCCGGTCACGGGCCGCCTCGAGCTCGTCCCGCAGCTGGCCGACCTGCGACCGGAGGGCCGCGACCTGGTTCTCGAGCTGCAGGATCCGCCGGATGCCCTCGAGCGAGACCCCCTCCTGGGACAGGATCTGGATCTGCCGCAGCTTCTCGATGTCGCGCTGCGAGTAGCGGCGAGCCCGCCCCGGGGCGCGGGACGGCTTCACCAGGCCGAGCCGGTCGTACTGGCGCAGCGTCTGCGGGTGCATCTCCGCGATCTCCGCGGCCACGGAGATGACGAACAGCGGCTGGTCGGCGTCGAGTGCCATCTCAGACCCGGGCCTTCGCCATCAGGCCGGCCCGCGGGTCCTCCCCGGCCGTCGCCTCCGCGTACGCGCGCACGGCGTCCTTCGCCTGCTCGTCGAGCTCGGCCGGGACGTGCACCTCGACCGTCACGAGGAGGTTGCCCGAGCCCTTCGCCGTGGTGAACCCGCGCCCCTTGACGCGGAACCGGCGGCCGGAGGACGTGCCCGCCGGCACCTTGAGCCGCACCGTCCCACCGTCGAGGGTGGGCACCTCGACGGTGGCGCCCAGGGCCGCCTCCGGGAACGTGATCGGAACGGTGATCTCGACGTCGTCCGTGCCCTCCACCCGCCGGAAGAACGGGTGCGGGGTGACGTGCACGGTCACGTAGAGGTCACCGGCCCCGCCGGGACCCGAGTGGCCCTTGCCGGAGATCTTCAGCCGCTGGCCGTCGCGCACTCCCGGTGGGACGCGCACCGTGGTCTCCTGGCCGTTGCTGCGGCGCAGCCTGACCGTGGTGCCGTGCACGCAGGAGCGGAAGGGGATGGTCGTCTCCGCGCGCAGGTCGTCCCCACGCGCCGGAGGTCCCTGGGGGCCTCGGTACCCGCCCGGGGCGCCGTAGCCGCCGGGCGCCCCGTAGCCGCCGCCGAACTGGGAGAACAGGTCCTCGAACCCGCCCGCCCCGCCGGGCCCGCCCGTGGAGTAGGTGGTGCGGCGGCGCCCGCCGCCGCCGAAGATGTCGCCGAAGATGTCCTCGAAGTTCGCCGAGCCGCCGGGGCCGCCGGGGCCGCCCGCGGTGAAGCGGGCGCCGGAGCCCATCGCGCGGATCGCGTCGTACTGCTTGCGCTGCTCGGGGTCCGAGAGGACGGAGTTGGCCTCGGTGATGTCCTTGAACCTCTGCTCCGCCGCGGCGTCGCCCGGGTTCTGGTCCGGGTGGAACTGGCGGGCGAGCTTGCGGTACGCCTTCTTGACGTCGGCCGCGGACGCGTCCTTGGAGACGCCGAGAATGCTGTAGAAGTCCTTGTCGATCCAGTCCTGGCTGGCCATGACGCCTCCTTTCTGTGGGGGCCGGTCGGGGTCCTGTCGAGCAGGAGCCGGTGGAAGTCCTGGGTGGCCCGGTGCCGGGCGGCACCGGTGCTGTGGACGCGTCAGGGGAGGTCCGTTGCCGGACCTCCCCTGACGTCGCGCGGATCAGGCCATGACGGGCCTCACTCGGCGACCGCGACGGCGACCTGGGCGGGCCGCACCACACGGTCGCCGACCCGGAAGCCGGAGCGCAGCACCATCGAGACCTGGTCGGGCTCGACCTCGCTCGTGGGCTGCTGCAGCACCGCCTCGTGCACGTTCGGGTCGAACCTCTCCCCGACCGCGCCGATCCGGGTGAGCCCCTGGCGGGCCAGGGTCTCCTCGAGCTTGTTCGCGATGGCCGCGAACGGGCCCTCCGTGAGGTCCCCGGCCTGGCGCGCCGCGTCGATGTCGTCGAACACCGGCAGCAGCGTCTGCAGGAGGTCGCCGGTGACGAACGTCCTCAGCTGCTCCTTCTCCCGCGCCGTGCGGTGCTTGAAGTTCACGAACTCGGCCTGCAGCCGGCGCAGCTCCTCGAGACGCTCGGCGGCCAGCGCCGCAGAGGCGTCCTGCTGCCCGGCCTCCTGCTGCCCGGCGTCCGGGCCCGCGCCGGAGCCCGCGTCGGCGGAGCCCGCGTCGCCGGACTGGGGCGTCGAGAGGATGTCCTCCACGGTCAGGCCCTCCGGGCCGGCCTCCTCACGGGGGCCGGCGTCCTGCGCGGTCGTCTCGTCGGGGCCACCGGAGGGCGGGCCGTCGCCGGCCTTCGTCCGGTGCTCCTCGGGGTCGGGTGTGGGGTCGGGCATGCTCACTTCTTCTCGTCCTCGTCGTCGACGACCTCGGCGTCGACGATGTCCTCCTCACCGGCGGCACCGGTGTCGCCCGCGCCCGGGGCGCCCTCGGCACCCTCGGCCTGCGACTGAGCGTAGAGGGCCTCGCCGAGCTTGGTCTGGGACTGCTGCAGCTTGTCGTAGGCCGACTTCACGGCGTCGTCGTCCTCGCCCTCGAGCGCCTTCTTCAGGTCGTCGACGTCGGCCTGGACCTCGGACTTGACGTCGGCCGGCAGCTTCTCGTCGTTGTCCTTGAGCAGCTTGTCGACGGAGTACGCCTGCTGCTCCGCGTTGTTGCGCAGGTCGGCGGCCTCACGGCGCTTGCGGTCGGCCTCGGCGTTGGCCTCGGCGTCCTTGACCATGCGGTCGATCTCGTCCTTGGACAGCGAGGTGCCGCCCGTGATGGTCATCGACTGCTCCTTGCCGGTGCCCTTGTCCTTGGCGGACACGTGCACGATGCCGTTGGCGTCGATGTCGAAGGTGACCTCGATCTGCGGCATGCCGCGCGGGGCCGGTGCGATACCGGTCAGCTCGAAGGTGCCCAGGTTCTTGTTGTCCCGGGTGAACTCGCGCTCTCCCTGGAACACCTGGATGGACACCGAGGGCTGGTTGTCCTCGGCGGTGGTGAAGGTCTCCGACCGCTTGGTCGGGATGGCCGTGTTCCGCTCGATGAGCTTGGTCATCACCCCGCCCTTGGTCTCGATGCCCAGCGAGAGCGGGGTCACGTCGATCAGCAGGACGTCCTTGCGGTCGCCCTTCAGCACGCCGGCCTGGATCGCGGCGCCCACGGCCACGACCTCGTCCGGGTTCACCCCCTTGTTCGGCTCCTTGCCGGCGAGGCGCTGCACGGTCTCCGCGACGGCGGGCATGCGGGTCGAGCCGCCGACGAGGACCACGTGGTCGATGTCGGACACGGAGATCCCGGCCTCGGCGATCACGTCCTTGAACGGCTTCTCGGTGCGCTCCAGCAGGTCCCGGGTGAGCTCCTCGAACTTCGCGCGGGTCAGGCGCTCGTCCAGGTGCACCGGGCCCTCGGGGGTGACCGAGAGGTACTGCAGGGAGATGTTGGTGCTGGTCGCGGAGGACAGCTCCTTCTTCGCCTGCTCCGCCGTCTCCTTCAGTCGCTGCAGGGCGATCTTGTCCTTGGACAGGTCCGCGCCCGTCTTGGACTTCACCTGGGAGAGCAGCCAGTCCACGACCCGCTGGTCCCAGTCGTCGCCGCCGAGGCGGTTGTCGCCGGCGGTCGCACGGACCTGGATGGTCGAGAACTCGTCCTCGTCCTTGCCCACCTCGAGCAGGGAGACGTCGAAGGTGCCGCCACCGAGGTCGAAGACCAGGATGAGCTCGTCCTCCTTGCCCTTCTCGAGCCCGTAGGCCAGCGCCGCGGCGGTCGGCTCGTTGACGATGCGCAGGACGTTCATGCCCGCGATCTCCCCGGCCTCCTTGGTGGCCTGGCGCTCGGCGTCGTTGAAGTACGCCGGGACGGTGATCACGGCGTCGCTGACCTTGTCGCCGAGGTAGGACTCGGCGTCGGTCTTGAGCTTCATGAGGATGCGTGCCGAGATCTCCTGCGGCGTGTACTTCTTGCCGTCGATCTCCTGGGACCAGTCGGTGCCCATGTGCCGCTTGACGGACGCGATGGTGCGCTCCACGTTGGTGACGGCCTGGCGCTTGGCGATGTCACCGACCAGGGTCTCGCCGTCCTTGGAGAAGGCGACGACCGACGGGGTGGTCCGGTTGCCCTCGGCGTTGGCGATGACGGTGGGCTCGCCGCCCTCCAGCACGGACACCACGGAGTTGGTGGTGCCGAGGTCGATTCCTACTGCACGGGACATGGATGCGTTCTCCTTCGTGTCGAGCTGAACCGGGGAGGGGGCCGACGGGCCCGCTCGGAGTTCCCGGAGGTCTCAGGTCTTGAGTTTTCCTGGCTCAAGTTTGCCACGTGAGCCGACGTTGTCAAGACAAGTTGAGTCGTCAGCACTCAAGCCGGGGTCGCGCTCCCGAGGTCACGGTTCGGCCTCTCCTGCGGCCCCGCCGCGTTCGCTACGCTGAAGCATCGTGCCCGGACCGACGGACCCGCGCGTGCGCGCTCTCCATCGCCCCGGCCGGCACGCCGCCCATCGCACCGACACCGCAGGAGGTCCCCGTGAGCACCCCTCCCCAGCCGCCCCACGAGTCCGAGCAGCACACGCCCCGGCGCTGGCCCGGCCACCGGCGGAAGCGGGAGCAGCTCCCCTACCCCCACGGCATCCACCCCGCCCTGGTCCCCGGCATCGCCGTGGAGGACCGCAAGCTGAGCTACGGCACGGACAGGACCGTCTTCCTCGTCACCGCCGTCTGCATCGCCGCCTTCATCGCCTGGGGCGTGCTGTCCACCGAGACGCTGGCCACGGCGTCCACGGCCGCCCTCGGGTGGGTGACCGGCAACACCGGCTGGTTCTTCACCGCGATGTCCACGCTGGCCGTGCTGTTCATGCTCGTCGTGGGCTTCACGAAGACCGGGCGCATCCCGCTGGGCACGGACGAGGAGGAGCCGGAGTACTCGTTCTTCGCCTGGCTGGCCATGCTCTTCGCCGCAGGCATGGGCATCGGCCTGATGTTCTTCGGCGCCTCCGAGCCCCTGAACCACTTCGGAGCCGGGGTCCCCGGCTTCGGCGCGGCCCCCGGCTCGGAGGAGATGACCGTCTTCGCCCTGGTGCAGACCGCGTTCCACTGGGCGCTGAACCCATGGGCCATGTATGCCGTCGTGGGGGCCGCCATCGCCTACGGCGCCTACCGGCGCGGCCGCGCGCCGCTGATCAGCCGCATCTTCGTACCGCTCCTGGGCAAGAAGCGGGCCGAGGGCGGGGTCGGCAAGCTCATCGACATCTTCGCCATCTTCGCGACCCTCTTCGGCACCGCCGCGTCGCTGGGCATCGGGGCCGTGCAGATCGCCCAGGGTCTCCAGATCGTCGCCGGCTGGGGGCCCTTCGGCAACGGCGGGCTCATCGCGATCATCGCCGTGCTCACGGCGGGCTTCGTGGTCTCCGCCGTCTCCGGCATCGCCCGGGGCATCCGCTACCTCTCCAGCACCAACCTGATCCTGGCGTTCCTGCTGGCCCTGTTCGTCTTCGTGGCCGGCCCCACCGTCCTGCTGCTGGACCTCGTCCCCGCCGTCTTCAGCACGTACCTGCAGGAGTATCTGTGGCTCACGGGCCAGACGGGCGCCTGGGGCGAGGAGACGGCCGGTTTCGCCGGGGGCTGGACCGTCTTCTACTGGGCCTGGTGGCTGTCCTGGTCCCCGTTCGTGGGCATGTTCATCGCCAAGATCTCGCGCGGGCGCACCCTGCGTCAGTTCGTGACCGTGGTGCTCGTGGTGCCCTCCTCCATGTGCGTGCTGTGGTTCATCGTGATGGGCGGCACGGCCATGCACCTCCAGCAGACCGGCACGGACCTCGCCGGCGCGGGCGGCCAGGAGGCGACGCTCTTCGCCATGCTCGACGCCCTGCCCCTGAGCGCGATCACCTCGGTGTTGGCGATGCTCATCATCGGCATCTTCTTCGTCACCAGCGCCGACTCCGCCTCGATCGTGATGGGCACCCTCTCCCAGCGTGGCGACCCCGACCCTCACAAGGGCGTGGTGATCTTCTGGGGACTGTGCCTGGGCGGCATCGCGGTGGTGATGCTGCTCGCCGGCGGTGGCGACGCCCTGACCGGCATGCAGAACCTCGTGACCGTCTCGGCGCTGCCCTTCGCCGTGGTCGTGCTGCTGCTCATGGTCGCCTTCTACAAGGAGCTCCACCACGACCCGGCGACCATCCGCGCGCGGTTCGCCTCCGCCGCGATGCGCAAGGCGGTCATCCACGGCATCGAGGAGCACGGCGACGACTTCGCCCTGCAGGTCGAGCACGCCGGAGGCCTCCGGGCGGCCGGCGAGGCGTTCGACTCGCACGACCCGGTGGTCACCGAGTGGTACCGGCAGGTCGACGAGCACGGCAACGAGATCGAGCACGTGTACAAGGAGGAGGACACGAGCCCTTGAGCCACGCATCGGCGTGCCCGCCGCCCCCGGGCGGCGGGCACGCTTCTCGTGCCGGGACGGTCCGGCTTAGAATGCCCGCTATGTATTCGATCGTGGCCGTGTGCACCGGCAACATCTGCCGATCACCCATGACGGAGTTCGCCCTGCGGCGCGCCTTCGAGGCCGCGGGCCTGGCGGAGCACGTGCGCATCGACTCCGCCGGCGTCAGCGACGAGGAGCTGGGCAATCCCGTCGACCCGCGGGCCGGCGATCTCCTCCGCCGTGAGGGCCTCGACGTCTCCGGCCACGCCGCGCAGGTCTTCGACCCCCTCCGGTTCGACGACCGGGACCTCGTCCTCGCCCTCGACGTCGTCCACCGGGATCGGCTGCGGGCGCTGGCGCCCGACGACGCCGCCGCCGCGAAGGTCCGGCTCCTCCGGGAGTTCGACCCGGCGGTCGCGGACGCCGACCCCGCGGAGCTGGGGATCTACGACCCCTGGTACGGAGGACCCGAGGACTTCGAGACGACCTACGCCATGATCTCCGCCGCCGTCCCCGGCGTCGTGCGCGCCGTCGCCCGCGAGATCGACGCGCGGCGGCAGGACACCGGGCAGGACGTCGGACGCGCGTGATCGACCGCGAGCACGAGGTGGACCCCGCGGTCGCCCACGCCAACCCCGCCGGCACCAACCTGGCCCAGCTGCTCCCCTCCCCCACCCGGCGCCCGTACCTGATCGGCATCGACGGCCGGTCCGGAGCGGGCAAGACGACCCTGGCGGAGCAGCTCACCGAGGTCCTCCGGCCGCTCCACGACGTCACCACCTTCCACCTCGAGGACCTCTACCCCGGCTGGGACGGGCTGAGGACGGGCACGCAGACCTACGTGGAACGGATCCTCACTCCCCTGCGGTCCGGCCGCGACGCCGAGTGGACCGCCTGGGACTGGGTCACCGGCTCCCCCGGGACGCCTCGCCTGACCCGCGTGGCCGAGGTCGTGGTCCTCGAGGGCGTGGGCGCCTGCAGCGCGCCGGCCCGGGAGCTGCTGGACGTCTCGGTGTGGGTCGAGCTCCCCACCTCGTTGCGCTACGACCGGGCGCTGAGCCGGGACGGCTCCTACTACGCCGAGCACTGGGACCGGTGGGCGGCCCAGGAGGACGCCTACCTCGCCCAGGACCACGTCTGGGAAGAGGTCGACATCCTGCACCCGGGCCCCGTCTGCTGACCGACCGCCGCACCGTGACCGCCGCCTTGTGAGGAGAGACCCGTGACCAGCACCGTCGTGGTCCTGGACGCCGACCACCCCGAGGGCGTCCTCGCCGACCCCGGCGTCCCGCTGGTGCGGATCGACGACCAGGGGCTCACGCGCGGGGACGGCGTGTTCGAGACGATGCGGGTCGTGGACGGGCAGGTGCAGGGCTTCGCGACCCACCACCAGCGCCTCGAAGCCTCCGCCCGGCTCGCGCAGCTGCCCGCGCCCTCGGCGGAGCGCTGCCGCGCCGCCGTCCGGACGGCCCTGGCCCACGCCGCTCCCGGCGGGGACGGGGGCCTGGGCGCCGAGCACAGCGTGAAGGTCGTCGTCAGCCGGGGCACCCCGGAGGGCGGCCCCTGGTCCTGGGTCGTGGTGAGCCCCGTGCCCGAGTCCACGTTCCGCCAGCGCCGGGAGGGCGTGGCCGCCGTGCTCCTGCCCCGCGGCCACGACCCGGCCCACGACTCCGGCTACCCGTGGCTGCTGCCGGGGGCGAAGACGCTGTCCTACGCGATCAACATGGCCGCCCTGCGGCACGCCCGCTCCCTCGGCGCCGAGGAGGCGGTCTTCACGGCGGCCGGCCGGCGCGTGCTCGAGGGAGCGACATCCTCCGTCGTGTGCGCGCGGGTGCGCGACGGACGCCGTGTGCTCGTGACGCCCGAGCCCTCGCACGGGATCCTGCCGGGCACCACGCAGGCCACGATCTTCGGCGCCGCCCGCCGGGACGGCTGGGAGCTCGGCTACGGCCCGCTGTACCCCGCGGACCTCATGGCGGCCGACGCGATGTGGCTGGTCTCCAGCGTCCGGCTCGCGGTCCCGGTCCACACCCTCGACCAGCAGCCGCTCCCCGTGGACCCCGAGCTCACCCGCCTCGTCACCGGGTGGCTCGCCGCCGCCTGAGCCGGGCTCAGGCCCAGATGAAGCGGTGGGCCCCCACCAGCAGGGAGACCGACGGGCCGGCCGCCGCCACCGCCGCGCAGCCGGCGAGCACCGCCGCGTCCCGCCACGACCGGTGGGGCACGCGGGCCCAGGTGCGCGGGCCGGCCCCGAAGCCGCGGGCCTCCATGGTGACGGAGAGACGGGTCGCCCGGCGCAGGGACTGCACGAGAAGCGTGAACGCCTGCCCGCCGAACTCCCGGAGGGCGGCCACCGGCCCGCGTCCGGATCCCGCGCCCCGCGCACGTCTGGCCATGGCGAGCGTGTTCCACTCCGTGAACATGACGCCCACCAGCCGCAGCGCCGCCAGGGACGCGAGCACGAACCGCGCCGGCAGCCGGACCGTCTGGGCGAGCCCGTCGGCGAGGTCCGTCGGGTCCGTGCTGAGCACCACCATGAGCCCCGGCAGGGCGAGCGCGAGACCGCGCAGGGCGATCGCCGCGCCCGCGGACACGGCCCCCGCCGACAGCTCGGTGACGCCCAGGTCCAGCAGGACCGGACCGGAGTCCTCGGCCAGCAGGACCGTGGCCCAGCCGCTCACGAGAGCCGCCAGCACCACGGGCCACGCCCGCAGGAGCAGCGCGAACGGCCGCTGCCCGGTGAGCCCCAGCAGCACCAGCTCCCCGGCCAGCACGACCCCCGAGGTGACGGGGTCCGCACTGACCACGAGCACCGCGGTGAGCAGCAGCGCCCCGGCCAGCTTCACCACGGCGTCGGAGCGGCCGAGCAGGGACTCCCGGGCCGCCGGGGCGATCGCCGCGGCGCTCACCGGACGGTCTCCGCGGCGGTGCGGGGGGCGGGTGCCACGTGCGGGGCGGGGACCACGTGCGGACCAGGTGCCAGGAGGGGATCATGTGGCGCCCGGGGGTCCTCCACCGCACCGGTGTGCGCCACGGCGGGGGTCCCGGGAGCGTCCAGGGCCAGCACGTCGGCGCCGAGGGCCCGGACGAAGTCCTCGTCGTGGGTCACCGCGAGCACGGACGTCCCCCGGTCCACCAGCTCCACGAGCAGGTCCACGAGCTCCGCCCAGGTGAGCGCGTCCTGACCGAACGTGGGTTCGTCGAGCACCAGCACGTCGGGGTCCGTCGCGAGCACCGTGGCCACGGACAGCCGCCGCTTCTCGCCCCCGGACAGGGTGAACGGGTTGGCCTCGGCCAGGTGCGCCAGGCGCAGCCGTCCGAGCAGCTCCTCGGTGCGGCGGTCCCGCTCGGCCGCCGGCGTGCCCGCCAGCCGAGGGCCGTGCTCCAGCTCGGCGCGCACGGTGGGCCGCAGGAACTGGTGCTCCGGTTCCTGGAAGACGGTCCCGATCCGGGCGACCAGCTCGCGGCCGTTCCAGCTCAGCGGATCCGACCCCGCGCCGCGGTCCAGGCCCGGGTGCGCGGTCACGGTGCCGCGCACGGGCGCCAGCAGGCCTGCGAGCGTGAGCGCGAGGGTCGACTTCCCGGCGCCGTTGGGACCCGTGAGCGCGAGCGCCCGGCCGCGGCGGAGGGTCAGCCCGACGTCGGCCACCGCGACGGGGTGCTCCAGGCCCGCGGCGGCGTCCAGGACCGCACGGCCGCGGCGGGCGGCCCGGCGGCGGGCACGCAGCGCTCGCGCCGTCGGCTGGATGCGCGAGACCGCCAGCCCGGCCGCGGCCAGAAGCGGCTCCGCGGCGTCTCCCGCGGCGGAGGCGGCCGGGGCGGAGGCAGCCGTGGCAGGGGCGCCCGTGGCAGGGGCAACCGGGGAGGCGGCACCCGTGACAGGACCACCCGGGGCGGTGTTCGCGCCGGGGGCCGGCCGGGTCCGCGGCACCCGGCCAGGGACCCACACGCCGGCCCGGCTCAGTTCGTCCGCGGCCGCCCCCAGCACCCGGGCCGGCGGTCCGTCGTGGGCGACGCCGCCGTCTCGACCCAGCACCACGACGCGGTCCACGACCTCGGCCCACACGGCCACGCGGTGCTCCACGACCACGAGGGTCGCCCCGCTGCGGTCGAGGCAGGACACGACGGCGTCGCGCACCTGCCGCACTCCGTCCGGGTCCAGGTTCGCGGTCGGCTCGTCGAGCAGCAGCAGACCGGGACTCATGGCGACCGCGCCCGCGAGGGCCAGACGCTGCTTCTGCCCCCCGGACAGCGCCGAGGTCGGGTGGTCGAGCGGGAGGTGCAGGCCGACGTCGTCGAGGGCGGCCCGGACGCGGGGCCAGATCCGCTCGCGGGGCACCGCGAGGTTCTCGAGGCCGAAGGCGGTGTCGTCACCGATCCTGGAGAGCACGACCTGCGACTCGGGGTCCTGCTGCACGAGGCCCGCCCGGCCGCGGGCCGCCTCCGGGACCGTGCCGTCGAGCAGGAGCTCGCCGCTGCGGGACCGTCCGTCGTCGTCGTCGTGCAGGACCCCGGCGAGGGCGTGCAGGAAGGTGGACTTCCCGGCCCCGCTCGGGCCCAGCAGCAGCACCCGCTCACCCGGCTCGACCACGAGGTCGACGTCGTGCAGCGCCGCGGTGTCCCGTCCGGGATGGTGCCAGCCGAAGCCTCGGGCCTCCACCCGCGCCCCCCGGCCCGGCGGGACCGCCGGGCGACCCGCGCCGGAGGGTCTCACCGGCGCGCGGCCCGGCCCGAGGCCAGGCCCTGCAGCACGCCCGTGGCCGCGAGGGCCCGGACGACCGCCCACATGAGCGCGCCCGCGATCACGACTCCCGAGAGGACCGACAGGAGCACGTAGACCACCTGGTGGTCCAGGGCCCACTCGTAGTTGGCGAGCAGATTGCCGGTGAGCCCCATGGCCAGCCCGCTGAGACCCCCGGCTGCCGCGGCCACCCCGAGGCCGAACCGGCGGTAGCGCACGGCGGCGAAGACGAGTTCCGCGCCCAGCCCCTGGACGAGGCCGTAGAGGACCACCGTCCAGCCGAAGTGCGTGCCGAGCAGGCCTTCGATCACGGCGGCGAGCAGCTCGCAGAACACGGCGGCGCCGGGCTTGCGGATGATCAGCCCGCCCAGCACGCCCGCCACGAGCCAGCCGCCCCCGATGAGGGCCGTGCCGGGCGGATAGGCCACCGAGGCGGCCGCGGCCACCGGGTAGAGCAGGTTCGACCACGCCCAGAAGACGACCGCGCACGCGGCGGCCAGTACGGCGGCCACGACGATGTCGACGACGCGCCAGGAGGGCGCGCCGGAGGCACGGGTGTGGTCGGCGGGACGTGTGGTGGTGTCCATGACGGTGTTCCTCCTGGGCTCTGCGAGCCATCGGTGCCAGGAGGGGATGGGGTTCCGCGGGCGGCAGGCCACCCGCCGAAGCACCCCTGAGATGCTCGACTCCCTTCGCCGGTGCTAACCGGAGCAGGTTCGAGGGTCTGCGGCGATCCGCACTCTCAGCGCCCTGCCCCCGTCGCCGGAGGTGGGCGCTCCCCTGTCGTTCAGTGGCACCGAGTGTACCCCGCCGGACGCTCCCGCGCCCACCGGCGCCGCCAGGGACGAGGGGCCCC
>NZ_JBISWL010000077.1:0-42869 GCF_044462265.1 Kocuria rhizosphaerae | reverse complement strand
GGGGCCCCTCGGGCGGGCCGGTCCGGATCTGCCTCAGACCTCGGAGCGGCTCGAGGCCTGCGGCTTGCCCTCGAGCTGGGCCACCTTGCGGCTGATGGCCACCTTGATGACGGTGCCGACGAGACCGGTCACGACCGCCCAGACGATGATGGCGGCCCACGCCTCGTCCGGGTCCGGGTTCTTGGAGGGCGGCGGGTTGCCCGTGACGCGCTGCCACACGGAGCCGAGCACCTTGTGGGACAACGCCACACCGCCCAGGGAGGCGCCGGTGCCGAGGAGGTCGAGGACTCTGGTGTTCATGGGCTGCTGCTCCTTGGGGTCGTGGGAACGGGGTCGTGGGAACGAGGTCGTGGGAACGGTTCCGGGAGGACCGGGCCGCCCGGCAGGGCCCCGGTGCTCCCTCCCGCTCAGCCTAACGTCTTCCCGAGGATCCGTCAGTCTGCTGTCCGTCGGCCTGCTTCCCGTCCGGGCTGGGGACCGGCGGGCCCGGCACGGGCAGGTCCGGCGGGTCGCCCTCTCCCGCCCGCTCGAGCACCTCCCGCAGGTCGTCCTGCGTGAGCGTCGTCCGGTTGAGGTGCTTGGTGCGGTAGGTGGATCGGCCCACCATGTGCGCCGAGACGGGCACCGTCAGCAGCTGGAAGATCCAGCCGAGCGCGATCAGGGGGACCATGACCGGGTCCCGGTTCTCGAGGGCCACCGCGGTGAGCAGCAGGAGCAGTCCGAAGACCTGGGGCTTGGTGCCGGCGTGCATGCGGGTCAGGAGGTCGGGGAAGCGGACGAGGCCGACGGCGGCGGCCAGGGACATGAGCGCCCCGAGGACCAGGCACACGGCCGCGGCGGCGTCGAGGACGCTGTCCAGCACGGCGCTCACCGCCCGTGCTCGGCGGTCTGGGTGGCGAAGCGCGCCACGGTCACGGACCCGATGAACCCGACCAGGGAGACGATGACCATGAGGACGAGATTGTTGAGGTGCCCGTGGTAGGCCATGTCGACGGCGAGGCCGGCCGCGACGATGGCCAGCAGCACGTCGGTGGCCACCACACGGTCCAGCAGGGAGGGACCCCGGGCCAGGCGGTACAGGGTGCCCGCGGCGGCCGCGCCCAGCAGCACGGCCGCGACGGCGACGGCGATCTGGCTCACGAGTGGTCCTCCTCGGTCCGGTCGGTCGGGGCGTCCCCGTGGCGTCCGAGCTGGATCTGCTGCCCGGCGGTGGTCGGGGAGCTGATCGCAGCGCCGTGCCGTCCGCCCCCGGTGCCCCGGGGTTCCGCACGCAGGGCGGCGAGCTCCTCCCGCGTCCCCATGATGCGGATCCACGCCGCCTCGGTCCGCAGGACGGCCCGGCGGAAGGACTCCGCCTCCTCGGGCGTGCGGACGTTGAGGGCGTGGAAGTACAGGGTGGAGGTCGACCGGNCCGGTCGACCTCCACGACGAACGAGCCGGGGATCAGGGTCATGGTGTGTCCGGTGGCGGTCAGGAGGAGGTCGGAGCGGGTGCGCAGCCCCACCGCCACCACGGCGTTGTGCACGCGGGGTCCGACCAGGACGGCGGTGAGCATCACCTGGATGCTCGCCGTGGCGACCTGCCAGACGAAGGTGACGAGGAAGACCGCGAAGTGGAGCGGGTGGAACCGCCCGGACAGCTGCACCGGCGGCAGGTAGAGCATCCAGGTCACGAGCAGGGCCAGGACCGCGCCGACCACCAGGTTGCCCAGACCGAAGTCGCCCCACAGCGCACCCCACACGAACACCAGCCACACGAGCAGCGGGAGCTCCACCAGCAGGGAGTTCTTGGGCCGGCTCACGGGGATCCCTCCAGGACGGGACGGGGCGCCGACTCGGGCGAGAGCACGGCCTCGACGTAGCGCTCGGGGTGGACGAGGTTCTCCGCTGCGTTGTCGGCGAGCTGGAACAGTGGGCCGGCGAAGACCGTCAGCCCCACGCCCACGGCGACGAGCGCGGAGGCCGCGCCGAGCATCGAGGAGGACATGAGCCGCACGTCGCCCTTGCCCGCGAAGCGGCCCGCCCGGTGGTCGACCGGCCCCGAGCTGAGCAGGAATCGCGACCCTGCCGGGACAGGGGCCAGCAGGATGGGGTCCGGGTACTCCGCGTCCTCCGGGCTGCGCAGGAAGACACGGTTCCACACCCGGATCAGGGCCAGGAGGGTCAGCAGGGACACCAGGACGGCGCCGCCGACGAGCACGTAGGTGAGAACGCCCCCCTGGTCCACGCCGGCCTGCAGCAGCCCCGTCTTGCCCAGGAAGCCCGAGAACGGCGGGATTCCCCCCAGGTTGAGCGCGGGCACCAGGTAGAGCAGCGCCAGCAGCGGCGAGAGGCGCGCCATCCCCGCGAGCCGGTCGACGTTGGTCGAGCCGCCGCGGCGCTCGACGAGACCCGCCACGAGGAACAGGCTGGTCTGGATCACGATGTGGTGCGCCACGTAGTACACCGTCGCGGCGAGCGCGTTCTGGCCGCCCACGGCCACACCGAACACCATGTAGCCGATGTGGCTGATGAGCGTGAACGAGAGCATGCGCTTGATGTCGATCTGGGCGAGTGCGCCGAGGATGCCCACCACCATGGTCAGCAGGGCGACCACCATGAGCAGGTCGTCGACGCGTTCGCCGGGGAACAGGAGGGTCTCCGTGCGGATGACCGAGTACACGCCGACCTTGGTCAGCAGGCCCGCGAACACCGCGGTGACGGGCGCGGACGCCGTCGGATAGGAGTCCGGGAGCCAGAAGGACAGCGGGAACACCGCGGCCTTCACGCCGAACGCGACGAGCAGCATGAGGTGGAGCTGCATCTGGGTGCCCACCGGAAGGTCCGCCAGCTTTCCCGACAGGTCCGCCATGTTCACCGTGCCGGTGGCCGCGTAGATCATCCCGATCGAGATGAGGAACAGCACGGAGGAGATCACCGAGACGACCACGTAGGTCACGCCGGTGCGGATCCGCTGGACGGTCCCGCCCATCGTCATGAGGACGTACGACGCCGTGAGCAGGATCTCGAAGCCCACGTACAGGTTGAAGAGGTCGCCGGCGAGGAAGGCGTTGGACACCCCGGCCACGAGGATGAGGAACGAGGGGTGGAAGATCGAGATGGGTCCCTCCGCGTCGCCGTCCGCCACGCCCTGCCCGCTCGCGTAGACGAGCACGGCGAGCGAGACCACCGTGGAGACCACCAGCATGAGGGACGAGAGCTGGTCCACGACCATGACGACGCCGAACGGCGCCGGCCACCCGCCCAGGTGCACGGCCTGGGGGCCGATGTCCCAGGTGCTGAAGAGCACCGTGACCTCGACCGCCAGCGTGAGCACGAGGGAGCCGATGGCCACGGCCCGCTGCAGGGCGTTGCGCCGCAGCAGCACCAGGCTCAGGGCGGCGCCGAGGAAGGGGATGATGACGGCCAGCGGGGCGAGCTGGGCGAGGTTGACGGTCACCGGGCGCCCCCTCTCCCGGCACCGGGGTGGCCCGGCGTCTCGACGGCCTCGTCCGGGTCCCGGGGGCGGGAGGCCTCCTCGAACTCGGTCGTGTCGGCGGGGATCTCGGCGTCGTCCTCCACGTCGTAGGAGGACTGGCGCGCCACGCGGCGGTCCTCGACGTCGTCCTGGATCTCGTCCCGGCGACCGAGCACCCAGGAGCGGTAGATCAGGCCCAGGAGGAACGCGGTGACCGCCAGGGAGATGACGATGGCGGTGAGGATCAGCGCCTGCGGCAACGGGTCGCTGTAGTCCCCGGCCTTGATCGCCCCGTCGTAGAGGGGGGCGTAGCCCGGCACGCCCCCGGCGTGCAGGATGAGCAGGTTCGTCCCGTTGGTCAGCAGCATCAGCCCCAGCAGCACGCGCGTGAGGGAACGCTCGAGCAGCAGGTACACGCCCACGGCGTACAGCACGCCCATCACGACCAGCAGGGTCAGGTTCACGCTCATCGGCGCTCGGCTCCTTCCTCGGCGCGCTCACGGCGTGCTGTGACCGCGGTGGGTGCGGTGGCCGAGGTGACCGCGGTGGACCCTGCCGTCCGCTGGCGCGAGACGCGGATGCGGGTGCCACGGCCACGGGCGCGGCGACGGCGCACGGCCTCCTCCTCGATCCGCTCGTCGATCCGCCCGCCCAGCGCGCGCAGGATGTCCAGGACGAGGCCGACGACGATGAGGTAGACCGCGACGTCGAACACGAGCGCGGTCACGAACTTCACGTGCCCGAAGACGGGGAGGTCCGTCTCGAAGGTGAAGCTCTGCATCACGGACCCGCCGGCGAGGACGGGGGCGACGGCGTACAGGGCCGCGAGCGCGAGACCGGTTCCGAGCATGGTGCCCGCGTTGATCGGCGTCGCCCGCTCCAGCTCGTAGCGCCCGCCCGCCAGGTAGCGCACGGCGAGGGCCAGGCCCGCCATGAGGCCACCGGCGAATCCTCCGCCGGGGTCGTTGTGCCCCGCGACCAGCAGGTACAGCGAGACCATCATGAACGTGTGGAACAGGAGGCGGGTCACGACCTCGAAGACGATGGAGCGCCGTTCCGGGGCCAGGGTCCGGCCGGCCAGCAGATAGGGGTCCGCCGGCCCCTCGGCGAACCGGCGGACCTGCTGCACGTGCGGGAACGCCTCCTCGGCGGGGGTGACGGCCGCGGCGTTGCGGCCGCGGATGACCCGGAGCTGCTCGGTGGTGGGTGCCTCCGTGGACCGGACGATGCGGTCCCCCCGGCCCGTGACGAAGATCAGCGACGCCACGCCGGTGGCCGCCAGGACGAGCACGGTGATCTCCCCGAACGTGTCCCAGGCCCGGATGTCGACCAGGATCACGTTGACCACGTTGTGCCCGTCCCCGAGCTCGTAGGCCATCCGGGGCAGCTCCAGGGAGATGGGGTCGGCCGTGCGGGAGGAGATGCTGAACGCGGCCAGGGCCATCATGAACAGCCCGAAGACCACCGCGATCGTCCCGCGCAGGAGTCTGCGGCCCGAGGGGTTCCGGTGCCACAGGGGAGCCGGCAGGGACCGGAGCGCGAGCACGAAGGCCACCAGCAGGACGGTCTCGACCAGCGTCTGGGTCAGGGCGAGGTCCGGGGCGCCCTGCAGGGCGAAGATCAGCGCGAGCCCGTAGCCGGTCACCGAGACGAGCAGCACCGCGAGGAAGCGTTTCTGGGCCAGGGGCACCAGCAGCGCGGCCACGAGCATCGCCGCGCCCGCGATCAGCTGGGCCGGGCCGTCCGAGATCCGCAGCGTCCCCAGCGGCGGGGTCTCCTGCACGAAGAGCGCGACGAGCGGCACGACGATCGCCGTGACGAGGATGACCGAGAGGTAGAACATCAGCGAACCGCGCTGGGTGCGCCCGGTGATCCAGACCGCGGCGAGGTCCAGGACGTTGATGACCCTGCGGTAGACGAGCTCTCCGGCGGGCAGGGACGGCAGGGAGCGCTGGAAGCCGGCCACGCGGCGGCGCCCGAGGTGCAGCAGCAGACCGGCGGCGACGATCAGCGCCGACAGCCCGAGGGCCGGCGTGAGCCCGTGCCACAGCGCCAGGTAGGGTTCGTGCCCGCCCGTGGCGGGGAACTGGTCGACGTAGGGCCGCAGCATCGCGTCGACCGGCCCCGGCCACAGGCCGTAGCCCACGCCGAGCGCGGAGAGCACCAGCGGGGCCGCCAGGAAGCCGGGCTCGACGCGCTGCATGTCGCTGATCACGGACCGGCCGTCCGCTCCGGCGTCGAGCTCGGAGAACTCGGCCGTCTTCTCCCCGAACCCGCCCCACAGGAACCGGGCGCTGTAGGCGACGGTCAGCACGGAGCCCACCACGAGACCCGCCAGCACGGCGATCGCCGCGGGGCCGTCCAGGTCGTGCGCGAACGCCGTCAGCACCGACTCCTTGGCCACGAACCCGGCCAGCGGCGGCAGCCCGGCCATCGACGCGGCGGAGACGAGCGCGACGGCGAACAGCACGGGGACGCGCCGGGCCAGGCCCGACAGGCGGCGGATGTCGCGGGTGCCCGCGCGGTGGTCGATGATCCCGACCACGAGGAACAGCGCGGCCTTGAACAGCCCGTGCGCGAGCAGCATCGCCATCCCGGCCTGGGCGGTGTCGGCGTCGCCGTGGCCGACCACGACGACGAGGAAGCCGAGCTGGCTGACGGTGCCGTAGGCGAGGATCAGCTTGAGGTCGTACTGGCGCAGCGCCGCCCAGCCGCCGAACAGCATGGTGCCCAGGCCCAGGACCACGACGACGGGCTGCCACAGCGCCGTCTCCGCGAAGCCGGGGGCGAAGCGGGCCACCAGGTAGACCCCGGCCTTGACCATCGCGGCGGCGTGCAGGTACGCGGACACGGGGGTGGGCGCGGCCATCGCGGCCGGCAGCCAGAAGTGCAGGGGGACGAGAGCCGACTTCGCCACGGCGCCGACGAGCAGCAGGAGCACCGCGACGTCCACCACGGTCCCGCGCCCCATCAGCTCGGGCGCCGCCTCGAGCACCTCGGAGATCCGGTAGGTGCCCGCCGCCTGGCCCAGCATGACCACGCCGACGAGCATGGTCAGGCCCCCCGCCGTGGTGATCACGAGGGCCTGGAGCGCCGCGCGCCGTGCGGACAGCCTCGTCCGGCTGTAGCTGATGAGCAGGAACGACAGGACGGTCGTGATCTCCCAGAAGACGTACAGCACGAGCATGTCGTCGGCGGTCACCAGGCCGAACATCGCACCGGCGAACGCGAGGAGCTGCGCGCCGAAGCCCCCGACCCCGGTGGCCCCCGACTTGAAGTAGCGGGCGCAGTAGAGGAGCACGAGCGAGCCCACCCCGAGCACCAGCAGCGACATGGTCCAGGCCAGGGCGTCCATCCGCAGGACGAGCTCCAGTCGCAGGGAGGGGATCCAGCGCGTGCCCTCGGTCCAGCCGCCCTCGCCCCCGTAGACGCGCGGCGCGGAGGCGAGCAGCCACAGCAGTCCCGCGAGGGGCACCGCGGCCAGGACGTAGAAGGCGTTGCGCCCCATGCGGGCGAACAGCACCGGGGCGACGACGGCCGTGGCTGCGTGGAGCAGGAGCACAGCGAGCATCGGGCGCCTCCGGGAGCGGGGAAGAAGGTCTGCGGGCGTCGAGGGACCCGGACGCGGGGCTCGGAGGTCCTGTGCGAGCACGGGTGTCCGGGGGCGCTCCCGGGAACGATCAGGTTATCAAAGGGGGTCTCCGGCCCTGCACGTGGCCGTCCTCACACCCGGCCCGGACGGCCGCCGCCGGGACGCGGGTCCTGCCGGGCCGCGGCCCGCCGCGGGCCTAGCATGGCTGCCATGGACGCCCCCGCCCCCGGCCCCGCCGCCCCGCTGCCCGCCCTGGCGACCGGGCCTCGCGTGCCGCGGCGCTCCCACGTGTGGGCGTGGAGCCTGTGGGACGCGGGTTCTGCGGCCTTCAACGCCGTGATGACCACGTTCGTGTTCACCGTCTACCTGACGGGCGACGCCTTCGGCGGCGAGGACCACGCGTCGCGGGTGCTCGGCTTCGGCATCGGCGCCGCGGGCGTCGTCGTGGCGCTGCTCGCCCCCGTGGTCGGCCAGCGCAGCGACGGCGCCGGCCGGCGCAGGTTCTGGCTCGGCGTCAACACGATGCTCACGGCGCTCCTGACGGCCCTCTGCTTCTTCGTGTACCCCGAGGAGCCCTTCCTCTACCTCGGGGTCGGGCTGCTCGCCCTCGCCAACGTCTTCGACGAGTTCGCGGTCGTCAACTACAACGCGATGCTGCCGGGGATCGCCGGCCGCGACCACATCGGCCGGGTGAGCGGCCAGGGGTGGGCGATGGGCTACTTCGGCGGGATCCTCGCCCTGTCGATCGTCCTGTTCGGCTTCGTGACCCCGGGCCTGCTGGGGCTGCCCGAGGAGGACGCCCTCAACGTGCGGGCGGTCGCCCTGTTCTCCGGGCTGTGGATCGCGCTGTTCTCCGTGCCGGTCCTGCTCGTGGTCCCCGAGGCCCGGCCCACCCGCCGCGGGCCGCGCCCGTCCGTGGCGCAGTCCTACCGTCAGCTGTGGCGGACGCTGCGCCGGCTGTACCGGGAGGCCCCGCAGACCCTGTGGTTCCTCCTCTCCTCCGCGGTCTTCCGGGACGGGCTCAATGCGGTGTTCACCTTCGGCGGCGTGATCGCGGCCGGGACGTTCGGCTTCGCCCTCAGCGACGTCATCGTCTTCGCGATCGTCGGCAACGTGGCCGCGGGGGTGGGCGCGCTCGTGGGCGGACGGCTGGACGACCGGGTGGGGCCCAAACGGGTCATCGTCGTGTCCTTGACGTGCATCGTGCTCGCCGGCGCGCCCCTGCTGATCCTCGACGGGACGGCCGCGTTCTGGGTCTGCGGCCTCCTGCTGTGCCTGTTCGTGGGGCCGGCCCAGTCCGCCTCCCGGACCTTCCTGGGCCGGCTGGTCCCGGCCGGGCAGGAGGGAGCGCTCTACGGTCTCTACGCCACGACCGGGCGGGCCGTGAGCTTCCTGGCGCCCACGCTCTTCGCGGTGTTCGTCTCGGTGCTCGGGGCGCAGCGCTGGGGCATCCTGGGGATCCTGCTGGTGATCGTCACCGGCCTCCTCCTGCTCCTGGGGACACGGGACCCACGGCGCGCGGAGGCCGGCTGACCCGGCGCCAGGCCCTCAGAGGGGGGTGCGGGTGAAGCCGAGGTGGCTGCGCGACGCCGTGGGCCCGCGCTGGCCCTGGTACCGGTTGGCGTAGGCGCCGTCCCCGTAGGGGTGCTCCGCCGGCGAGGAGAGCCGGAAGAAGCACAGCTGTCCGACCTTGGAGCCGGGCCACAGCTTGATGGGCAGGGTCGCCATGTTGGACAGCTCCAGGGTCACGTGGCCCGAGAACCCGGGGTCGATGAACCCGGCCGTCGAGTGGGTCAGCAGCCCCAGCCGGCCCAGCGACGACTTGCCCTCGAGCCGGGCGGCGATGTCCGCCGGCAGGGTCACCTTCTCGTAGGTGGACCCGAGCACGAACTCCCCCGGGTGGAGGACGAACGCCTCGTCCGGGTCGACCTCGACCAGGCGCGTGAGCTCGGGCTGCTCCACGGCGGGGTCGATGTGCGCGTACTTGTGGTTGTCGAAGAGCCGGAACCAGCGGTCCAGCCGGACGTCGATGCTGGCGGGCTGGATCAGGGCGGGGTCGTAGGGTTCGAGGACGACCCGGCCGCCGTCGAGCTCCCGGCGAATGTCGCGGTCAGAGATCAGCACGGTCCCCAAGGTATCGCACGGGCGGGGCGGTGCCGTGTCGCGCCGGTGATCCTCCCCCGGCACGTGGTGTACAGTGTTCAGGTGTCCCCGGCCGGTGCCGCACCGGACGGACCGACGCGCGGCCGTAGCTCAATGGTAGAGCGCACGCTTCCCAAGCCTGATACGCGGGTTCGATTCCCGTCGGCCGCTCCACCACGGCGAACGCCCCGGTCACACATGACCGGGGCGTTCGCCGTCCCCGCGGGCTTGCCGGTAGAATGGGCTGGCGCCCCGACCCGCGCGACGCGCCGGGGCCGCGCCCGCACCGCCCGGCGGCCCGGGCGCACGCCATCCGCACCCGCCCATGAGGAGCACCTCTCCCGTCATGCTGCGCACCATGTTCAAGGCCAAGATCCACCGGGCGACCGTGACCCAGGCGGACCTCCACTACGTCGGTTCGGTCACCGTCGACCAGGACCTGCTCGACGCCGCCGACATCCTCCCCGGCGAGCTCGTCGCCATCGTGGACGTCACCAACGGCGCACGGCTCGAGACGTACACCATCGCCGGCGAGCGCGGCTCCGGCGTCGTCGGGATCAACGGCGCCGCCGCGCACCTGGTGCACCCCGGTGACCTCGTGATCCTCATCAGCTACGCGCAGATGGACGACGCCGAGGCGCGCGCCCACGTGCCCAGCGTGGTCCACGTGGACCGGGAGAACCGGATCGTGGACCTGGGGGCCGACCCGGCCGAGGCCCTGCTCGACGACGTCGCCCGCCCCCCGCACTCCCGCACCCTCGCCGCGGCCCGGGCCGACCTGCCCGTCGCGTGACCCGTGCCGCGCCCGGTCCCGTGCCGGGCATGGGGTAGAACGGTAGGGGCCCGCACCCGCGGACCCGCGGCAGGGCGAGGGAGGGTCCCGTGACCGGAGTGTTCTCGGGGTTCTTCATCGTCTGGGCGGTGATCCTGAGCGGGTGGTTCGTCGGCCGCCGGGGCGTGCTCGGCCCCCAGGGTCAGCTGATCCTGAGCAAGTTCGCCTTCTACGTGGCGAGCCCGCCCCTGCTCTTCCTCACCATCGCGGAGGCCGACGTCCGCCTCATCCTCTCCGCGCCGCTGGTGGTGGCGGCCGTGTCGGCCGTGGCCACCGCGCTCGTCCACGCCGCGATCGCACGCTGGGCGCTGCGCCGGGACGCGGCGACCACGATGATGGGCGCCCAGGCGGCCTCGCAGGTCAACTCGGCCAACCTCGGCATTCCCATCGCCACGTTCGTGCTCGGGGACCCGTCCATGGTGGTCCCGGTGATCCTGTTCCAGCTCGCGCTCAACACCCCGGTGTACCTCACGATCATGGACGTCCTCACGGACGGGCGCCGCCCGAGCCTGGGCAGCATCCTGCACAACGTGGTCACGAACCCGATGATCGTGGGCTCCGGCCTCGGCATCCTCTTCGCCGTCACGGGCTGGCGGCTGCCGGAGGTCGTGGAGGAGCCCGTGCGACTCGTGGCCGGCGCCTCCATCCCGGCGATGCTCATGGCCTTCGGGATCTCCCTGGTGGGAGTCGCCCCCCTGCGCCGGGGCGGCGGTCCGCGCCGCGACGTCCTCATCGCCACGGCGCTCAAGCTGGTGCTGCACCCCGCGCTCGCGTACCTGGTCGGCCGTTTCGCCCTGGGACTCGACGGGCACCTGCTGTACGCGGTGGTGGTCATGGCCGCCCTGCCCACGGCCCAGAACATCTACGTGGCGGCCGTGCGCTACGGACGCGCCGAGCAGCTGTGCCGCGACACCGTCCTGCTCACCACCGTGATCGCCATGCTGACCATGGCCGTCGTGGCGCTGCTGCTCTCCTGAGGGCGGCAGGCGCCCTGGGCCGGGAACCCCGGCGACGCGCCCGGGCTGACCATCAGGTTGCTGGTCTGTGAGGTCCCCCACTCATACACTGAAGCTCCGCGCAGGAGTGGTCGGGTCGGCAGCACGCACCGCCGGCAGTCCCGCCGACCGGGTCCCCCGAGGATCCTCTCGACACCCCTCGCGGGCCGCCACATCGCCGAAGGGGAGGAACAAACCGTTGACCACCACCTCACACCCCTACCGAGCACCGGGCAGGCGCCGGCTCGGCGCCGCAGCCCTCGGTGCGGTGGGCGCCCTCGTCCTGTCGGGCTGCGGTGACACCGACGCCGGTGCCGCCCCGACCCTCACGTGGTACATCAATCCGGACGCCGGAGGACAGGCGGAGCTCGCGGCCCGATGCTCCGAGGAGTCCGGCGGCCGCTACAAGATCGAGGCGGCGCTGCTCCCGCGCGACGCCGCCGGCCAGCGCGAGCAGCTCGCCCGCCGACTCGCCGCAGGGGACAGGTCGATGGACATCATGAGCCTCGACCCGCCCTTCATCCCCGAGCTGGCGGAGCCCGGATTCCTGGCCCCGGTCCCCGCCGACGTCGAGGAGGCCACCACGCAGGACGTCCTGTCGGGCCCGCTCGAGGGAGCCATGTGGGGCGACGAGCTGGTCTCGGTCCCGTTCTGGGCCAACACGCAGCTGCTCTGGTACCGGAAGTCGGTGGCTGAGGCCGCCGGCCTGGACATGGACGAGCCGGTGACGTGGCAGCAGATCATGGACGCCGCCCGCGAGCAGGACAAGCACCTGGGGGTGCAGGGCACCTCGGCCGAGTCGATGACGGTGTGGGTCAACGGCCTGATCAAGTCGGCGGGCGGGGAGATCATCGAGAACCCGGAGGCTCCGGCCGACGAGATCGTGATCGGCATGGACTCCGAGGCCGCCACGAAGGCCGCCGAGATCGTCGGCACCATCGGCCGGGACGGTCTCGGCGGACCCGGGCTCCCGACCTCCGACGAGGGCTCGACGATGGCCCAGTTCCAGTCCGACAGCGGGTCCTTCATGGTCAACTGGCCGTTCATCTACGCGGCCACCGCGGCCGCCGTGGAGGGGGGGTCCGTGGAGCAGGAGATGTTCGACGACATCGGCTGGGCCCTGTGGCCGCGGGTCAACGCGGACGAGCCCTCCGCTCCCCCGCTGGGCGGCATCAACCTGGGTGTGGGCTCCACCTCGGAGCACCAGGACCTCGCGTGGGAGGCGGTGGAGTGCATCGTCCAGCCCGAGAACCAGGCCTACTACTTCGTGACCAACGGCAACCCGGCAGCCTCCGAGGCGGCCTACGAGGACCCCGAGGTCCAGGAGACCTTCCCGATGTACGAGACCATCCGCGAGTCCCTCGAGCAGGCGGCTCCCCGCCCGCAGACTCCCTACTACAACGAGGTCTCGACCGCCATCCAGCAGGAGTGGACCCCGCCGGCGTCCGTCACCGAGAACACGCCCCGTGAAACCGCCGAGTTCATCGAGGCCGTCCTGAAGGGAGAGAAGCTGCTATGACCACCGCTGTCCACTCCGGCACGTCGGGTGCCGCCGCGGAAGAGACTCGGCGGCGCACCGGACGCCGCAGCGCCAGGCCCGCCATGTCCGACCGTTCCCGCTCGGAGCGCAAGCTCGGCTGGATGCTGGCGGGCCCCGCCTTCGTCGTGATGCTGCTCGTCACGATGTACCCGATCCTGCAGGCCCTGTGGGACTCCCTCTTCTCGTTCCGCCTCACCGCTCCCGACGAGAGAGCCTTCGTCCTCTTCAGCAACTACGCCACGGTCCTCTCCGACGTCGTGTTCTGGCGGGACCTCGGCGTCACGCTGTTGATCACGGTCGTCACCGTGCTCGTGGAACTGGTCCTCGGCTTCGCCCTGGCGCTCGTGATGAACAACGCGGTCCGCAACACCCGCGGACTGCTGCGCACCGCGATCCTGGTCCCCTACGGCATCATCACGGTGGTCTCGGCGTTCGCCTGGTTCTACGCGTTCGACATCACGACCGGCTACATCAACAACTGGTTCTCCTGGGTGCCGGGCATCAGCACCGACTTCAACTGGTTCTCCTCCCCCGGCCCTGCCCTGTTCGTGATCATGGCCTCGGAGATCTGGAAGACGACGCCCTTCATCTCGCTCCTGCTCCTCGCGGGCCTGGCCCAGGTGCCCAGCGAGTACACCGAGGCGGCGAGGGTGGACGGGGCCACCTGGTGGCAGCGGATGTCCCGCGTGGTCCTGCCCAACATGAAGGCCGCGATCATGGTCGCCGTCGTGTTCCGGGCCCTGGACGCGTTCCGCATCTTCGACAACATCTTCATCATGACCCAGGGCCAGTACGGCACCGAGACGCTGTCCCTGCTCGCGTACCGCACGTCCATCGGCCGACTGGAGATCGGGCTCGGCTCCGCGGTCTCCGTGATCCTGTTCGTCTGCGTGCTGCTGATCGCCTTCCTCGCCATCAAGGTGTTCAAGGTCGATCTCGCCGGCGCCGGGAAGGGAAGGTAACCGCCCATGTCCACCAAGCACAAGGTCGGATGGGCCGTCGTCTCGGTCCTGGTCCTGATCTACGCCCTGTTCCCCGTCACCTCGATCCTCATGACGTCCTTCAAGGCGCCGGCAGACCTGTCCTCCGGGAAGTTCCTGCCCGCCCAGTGGGTCGGTGAGAACTACTCCTCGCTCTTCGTGGGCACGGCCCGGGACCTGTTCCTCCCCTCCCTGCGGAACTCGATCGGCATCTGCCTCATCGCGACGTTCATCGCGGTGGTCCTCGCCACGCTGTGCGCCTACGCGATCGCCCGCCTCGACTTCCCCGGCAAGAAGATGATCCTGACGGTGGCCCTGGCAGTGTCCATGTTCCCCGTGGTCTCGATCGTGACCCCGCTGTTCAACCTGTGGCGCCAGATCGGCCTCTACGACACGTGGCCCGGCCTGATCATCCCGTATCTGTCCCTGACGCTGCCGATCTCGATCTGGACGCTGACGGCCTTCTTCCAGCAGATCCCGTGGGACCTCGAGCGGGCGGCCCAGGTGGACGGCGCCACCACCTGGCAGGCGTTCCGCAAGGTGATCGTGCCGCTGGCCATGCCCGGGGTGTTCACCACCGCGATCATCGCGTTCTTCATCGCGTGGAACGACTTCGTCTACGGCATCGGCCTCACCTCCACCGAGGCGGCCCGCCCGGTGCCCGCGGCGCTGGCGTTCTTCACCGGCGCCTCGCAGTTCGAGGACCCGGCGGGCGCGATCTCCGCGGCGGCCATCATCGTCACCATCCCGGTGGTGCTCCTGGTGCTGCTCTTCCAGCGCCAGATCGTCGCCGGCCTGACCCAGGGCGCGGTCAAGGGCTGAGCCCGCCCCGCCCCCAGCATTCCCAGACACGAACGAAGGACTGAGTCCAGATGGCATCCATCACCCTCAACCACCTCGTCAAGCAGTACGGGGACGGTTTTCCCGCGGTCAACGACGTCTCGATCGACATCGCCGACGGCGAGTTCCTCATCCTCGTGGGACCCTCCGGCTGCGGCAAGTCGACGCTGCTGCGCATGATCGTGGGTCTCGAGGACATCACCTCGGGCGACCTGCTGATCAACGGCGAGCGGGTCAACGAGAAGGAGCCCCGTGAGCGCAACCTCTCCATGGTGTTCCAGAACTACGCCCTCTACCCGCACCTGACCGTGTACGAGAACATCGCGTTCCCGCTGCGCCTGTCCAAGGGCAAGTTCTCCGCCGAGGAGATCGACCGCAAGGTCCGCGTCGCCTCTGAGACGCTCGACCTCAACGACCACCTGGAGCGCAAGCCGGCCAACCTCTCGGGCGGCCAGCGCCAGCGCGTGGCGATGGGCCGGGCGATCGTGCGGGACGCGGACGCGTTCCTCTTCGACGAGCCGCTGTCCAACCTCGACGCCAAGCTGCGCGGCCAGATGCGCGCCGAGATCGCCCAGCTGCAGCGCCGGATGGGCATCACGGCCGTCTACGTGACCCACGACCAGACCGAGGCCATGACCCTCGGCGACCGCGTGGCCGTGCTCAAGAAGGGCCTGCTGCAGCAGATCGCCTCGCCCCGGGAGCTCTACGAGCAGCCGGCGAACCTGTTCGTGGCGGGGTTCATCGGCTCGCCGTCGATGAACTTCCTCCCGGCCCACGTCAAGGGCAACGTCTTCGACACCCCCCTCGGCGACATCCCGGTCCCCGAGAAGGCCGCCGGGAAGCTGCCCACGGACGGCTCGATCGTGCTGCTGGGCCTGCGGCCGGAGCACTTCGAGGACGCCAAGTTCGTGGAGGAGTCGAAGGCCGCCGGAGGGACCACCTTCGACGCCCGGTTCACCCACACCGAGTGGATGGGCAACGAGCAGTACGGGTACATCCACTACCGGCCGGACGAGGCCGTCCAGGCCAAGCTGAACGAGCTGGCCCGTGACCTGGACGGTGACGAGATGCACCCCCAGCTCGTCGTGTCCCTCGACTCGACGTCCCGCATCCGCGGCGGGGCCGAGGGCCGGATCTGGATCGACACCAGCCGGATGCACATCTTCGACCCCGAGACCGGGGACAACCTGACACGGGACGAGGAGGCCGGGGCCGAGCTGACCCGCGAGGCGGTCGAGGAGCGCAAGGCCGAGATCGAGCGAGCACGTCAGCAGATGGCCTCGGCCGGCTGAGACACCCGCCGCGGCGCAGGAGCCCGCCGTCCCGTCCGGGGCGGCGGGCTCCGGTCCGTGCGGAGACCTCCGGCGGGTGCCCGGTGGCCGTGCCGGGGACGGCTCAGGTCCCGCCCTGCTGGACCAAGGACAGCCCTGTCACGAGGGCGAGGACGGCCAGCACGCCCGCGGTGCCCGCAGCGGAGCTCAACCGCGGGTGCCGGAGCCGCCAGGGCACGAGCCGGGGCCAGCGCGCGGCGGCCTCCCGGGCTGTCGTGCGCTCGACATGGGTCCGCGGCACGCCCAGGGCCGCGGCCACGTCCTCGAGGGCACGGGCGTCCCATACGGCGCCGTCCAGGCCGAGCACGCGGCGACCCGAGCGGTCCGCGGCCCACAGGTGGGGCCGGGCCGACCGCCGGGAGCCGTCGGCCGAACGCTGCAGGGCGCCGACAGTGACGACGTGGTCGAGGTCGGCGAGCGCCGTCGCGGCGAAGCCCACGGTGCGGGAGCGCAGCACGTGGCTGTCGGTGCGGACCACCAGGGCGGGGCGCAGCCGCACCCAGGCCGCCGCGGCCGCCAGGAGCACGAGCACGAGTGCGACGGCCGCGACCCCCGGAGCCGGCCGCCGGGACCAGAGGAACAGGACCAGCACGGTCGCCACGAGAAGCGGCGTCGCCGAGCCGAGCAGGCGCCGGCCGTAGGAGCCCAGGCGGGGCCGGAGGACGTCGCGGACGGGACCGTACTTCTCGGGGACCTGCCGGACGGCGTCGGCCATGGGGTTCAGCTCCGGACGGGATCGGCGACGGGGGGACGTGTGGCGCACAGGAAGCCTACCCGCCGCGGCCCGACGGCGGTGGCGGGGCCCCGCATCGGCTAGCGTGAACGGATGGAGTCGAACGTCCGCGTGCTCAAGGCCCTCGGGGCCTGGCTGTTCCTGGTGCTGCTCGGCGTGGCCGCCGCGGCCGTGACCATCGCGCTGGTCAACAAGTACATGTACGGTCCCGAGACCGACGTGCGCGCCTACTTCGAGGACCTGCGGGACGGCGACGGCGGAGAGGCCCTGGGCCTGCTCAACGCCGAGGTCCCCGAGGCCAACGCGGCGATGCTCGACGGCGACCCGCTGCAGGCCGCGGCCGGGGAGCTGACGGACGTGGACGTCACCACGGTCACCGACGACGGCGAGCAGGCCGTCGTGCGGGCCGACTACACCCTGGCCGGAGAGCGCCACAGCTCCGAGTTCAGCCTGCACGCCACCGACACGCAGTGGGGCTTCTTCACGGTGTGGGCCTTCGACGAGACCCCCCTGCCCGTGCTGACGGTGACCATGCCGGGGGCCACCTCGGTGGACGTGAACGGCATGTCGGTCGCCCTGCCCGGATCCACCGGGACGTTCTCGGCCTTCTTCCCGGGGGCGTACACGGCCTCCTACACCTCCGACCTCGTCGAGGCGCGGCCGGTGCGCACCGTGGTGACCGATCCGGGCCAGCGGGCCGAGATCGTCCTGGAGCCGCGGCCCACCGAGGCCCTCGAGACCGAGGTCGACCGGCAGCTGAAGGAGTACCTGGACGGCTGCGCGGGGCAGAGCAGCCTGTACCCCGCCGGCTGCCCGTTCTCCTTCGAGTTCGACGGCCGGGTGGAGGGCGACGTGGAGTGGACCGTCGAGTCCTACCCGGACCCGGAGATCAGCGTGGGCTCCACCGCCGAGGGCTGGTCCCTCGAGCCGGCGCGGGGCACGGCACGCATCGCCTTCGACTCGCTGGACCTGTTCACGGGCGACGTCGAGCGCGTCGAGCGGACGGTGCCGTTCGAGGTCGCGGCCGACCTCGCCGTCGACGACTCGACCGTGCGGGTGACCCCGCGCGGCTGAGCCGCCGCCCGGGACGGGTCCGCAACCGGCCCCGTCAGTTCACGCCGCGCAGGTCCAGCACGAGCTCCGCCTCGCCGTCGGCGTCCAGCACGAAGGGGATGCCCCAGTCCTGCTGGTACAGGTGGCACGCGGCGTGGTCGGGGATCTCCCCGCCCGGCTCCCCGTCGCACGCCGCGGCGCGCGCCGTGATGTGCAGGACACCCTCGGTGGTGCCGCCGTCCAGCACCAGCTCCCGGCGCAGGCCCCGGGCGGTGCCCGCGCCCTCGGCCAGCGCGTCCGCGGGCGAGGACGAGATCTTCAGCTGGGTGGGATCCCCCCACCGGTCGTCGAGCTTCTGCCCGGTCGGGGCGCTGAAGCGCACGTCCACGGTCAGCCCGCCGGGGGCGAGCCGGGTGCGCGGCCGCTGGGTCCGGGAGGCGCCCTCGTCGACGCGCTGCGCGGTCGCCGGGACCGGGACCCGCACCAGCCGGTGGGCGTTGGACTCGACGACCACGAGCAGCGGCTCCCGGCCCGAGACGTCCAGCAGCACGTCCGAGGGCTCGGCGAGGCCCCGGGCCAGGGTCGTCACCTGCCCCGTGCGCGGGTCGTAGTGGCGCACCGCGCCGTTGTACGTGTCGGCCACGGCCACGGAGCCGTCCGGGAGCTGGGCGACCCCCAGGCAGTGCTGCATCCGGGCCTGGCCGGCCTCGCCGTCGCGGAAGCCGAAGTCGAACAGCCCCTCGCCCACCGCGGTGCCGACCGTGACGGCGCCGTCGTCGTCGAACCGCAGGACGCGCAGGGCGGAGGTCTCCGAGTCCGCGACCCACACGTTGCCCCGGTGGTCCTCGGCCAGGCCCGAGGACTGCGCGAACCACGCCTCGGCCGCGGTGCCGTCCTTCAGGCCCTCGTCGCCCGTCCCGGCGAGCACGCCGAGCCGGCCGGAGCGCGGGTCGAAGGAGAACAGCTGGTGGGTGCCGGCCATGGCGACCACCAGCCGGTCCGCCCGCGTGGACCACACGACGTCCCACGGAGAGGACAGGGCCACGGTGCGCGGGTCGGCGCCCTCGGGGACGGAGTTCGGGTCGGCGCCCCGGGCGCGCTCCTCGTCGAGCAGCCGCTGCACGCCGCTGCCGGCCACCGTGGTGACCGTCCCGGTCGCGAGGTCCACCCCGCGCAGGCGGTGGTTGACGGAGTCGGCCACGACCACGTCGTAGCCGACGGCCGCCCGCACATCCTCCGGCAGCAGGGTGAGGCCCTGGGGCTCCGTGAAGCGGGCCGTCCCCGCGTCCCCGTCCGCCCAGCCCTTCCCGGCCCCGATCACGCGCCGGACGGTCCGCAGGTCGCTGCCCAGCTGGACGAGGCGGTGGTGGCCCGTGTCGGAGACCAGGAACGAGCCGTCCGGCAGGGGCAGCACCTTCCCCGGGAAGCGGAGGTCGCCCTCGGGCTCGGGCCGCGGGACGTACGGGCCGTCCCCGCGGTGCAGGGTGCCCTTCGCCTCGTGCTCGGCCACGAGCTCCTCGACGAGGGACACGAGGCCCTGCACGTGCCCCTCTCCCGACAGGTGCGCCACGATGTAGCCCTCCGGGTCCACGACCACGAGGGTGGGCCACGCCCGCGCCGTGTAGGCCTCCCACGTGGTCAGCTCCGGGTCGTCGAGCACGGGGTGGTGGATCTCGTAGCGGTCCACGGCCGCGGCCAGCGCCTCGGGGTCGGCCTCGTGCTCGAACTTCGGGGAGTGCACGCCCACGGTGACGAGGACGTCGGCGAAGCGCTCCTCGAGGGGCCGCAGCTCCTCCAGCACGTGCAGGCAGTTGATGCAGCAGAAGGACCAGAAGTCGAGGACGACGACCTTGCCGCGCAGCGCGGCCAGGTCCAGCTCCTTCTCGCCGGTGTTGAGCCAGGCGCGGCCCTGCAGCTCGGAGGCGCGGACGCGGGAGGTGAGGCGCATGGGCGATGGTCCTTTCGGTGCGGTGCGAGTCGGTGCGGTGCGAGTCGGTGCGGTGCGAGTCGGTGCGGTGCGAGTCGGTGCGGTGCGAGTCGGTGCGGTGCGAGTCGGTGCGGTGCGAGTCGGTGCGGTGCGAGTCGGTGCGGTGCGAGTCGGTGCGGTGCGTGTCGGTGGCGTGCTCAACGGCGGGCGGCCCGGTGGTCGCGCTCGGCGAGGCCGGCCATCATCTCGTTGTAGGCCCTGAGCTCGGCGTCGTCCGTGCGGTCGGCCCGGCGGTCCACGCGCCGGTTCTCCCGGGAGCCGTCGATCGCCCACATGACGGCGACGACGACCGCGACGACGACCGTGGGCAGCTCGCCGATGCCCCACATGAGTGCCCCGCCGAGCTGCTGGTCCTCGATGGCCGTGCGCCCCCAGTCCCGCCCGGTGTTGCCGAACCAGGACGCCTGAAGCAGCGTGTCGGAGCCCATGAGGGCCACGCCCACGAACGCGTGGTAGACCATGGTGGCGAGCAGCAGCACGAGCCGCATCATGTAGCCGGGCCGGCGCGGGATCGGGTCCACCCCGATCAGCACGAGCATGAACAGGTACCCGGTGAGCAGGAAGTGGGTGACCATGAACACGTGGCCCACGTGGTAGTGCAGCGTGAAGTGGAACAGCGGGGTGAAGTAGAAGACCACGATGGAGCCGGCGAAGTTCACGGCGGCGACGATCGGGTGGGTGACGACCCGGCCGAACGTCGAGTGCACGAGGCGCAGGATCCACTCGCGGGGCCCCCGGGTGCCGTCCCGGCGGGGCTCCAGGGCCTTGAGCAGCAGGGTGACGGGGGCACCCAGGACCAGGAAGACGGGCACGACCATGGTGAGGGCCATGTGCTCGACCATGTGGGCGGAGAACAGGACACGGCCGTAGACGGCCACGCCGCCC
The DNA here is from genome assembly GCF_044462265.1 of Kocuria rhizosphaerae. NCBI lineage: Bacteria > Bacillati > Actinomycetota > Actinomycetes > Micrococcales > Micrococcaceae > Kocuria > Kocuria rhizosphaerae. The sequence continues at coordinate 22,503 of NZ_JBISWL010000077.1, read as the reverse complement.
GAGGTGACGTAGAACAGCAGGCCCAGGCCCGTCAGCCACGACACGGCGCGCAGTGCGGACCACGTGTCCCCGCGCCGGCGCAGCTGCGCGAACGCGCGCAGGTAGACGAGGGCCAGGACGACGACGACGGCCAGCCACCACCAGTCCACGCGCCACGTGGTGAACCACGACGCGGCCGTGGGCTCCGGCGGCAGCGGGTACCACGTGAGGATCTCGGCCGCGGACGCGTCCGGGGCGAGCTCCTCCGGCACCGGCGGCGCGGTCCGGGACAGCGCGACGGCCACGCCCATGACGGCGCCCATGACCACGAGCTCGCCGAGCACGAGCTGCCACACCGCCCGGCGGGCCGTGAGGCGACCCGTCTCCAGCGCGGGAACCAGCCACCGGCGGTGGGCGAGGCCGGCCAGCCCGAGGCCCAGGGTCAGGACGGTCTTGACCAGCACGAGCCGGCCGTAGCCGCTCAGCAGCTGCTCCCAGGTGCCGATCCGCACGGCGGCGTTGACCGTGCCCGAGAGCAGGACGAGGAAGAAGGCCCCGAACGCGACCGCGGAGAAGCGCCGCAGCACGACGGCCGCGATGGGCACCCGGGGGCGGTCCCCGGAGGACGCGCGCCCGCGGGCGGCCCCCACCGGGAGGGTGCCGGTCCCGGCGTCGGGGGCGCTCAGGCGCGGTGAGAGCCACCCGAGGACCGCGAGGCCGCCCGTCCACAGGCACACGCCCAGCAGGTGCAGGCCCAGGGAGTTGACGGCGGCCATGTGGTCGTCCCCACCCGCGGAGTGTCCGGTGAGGGCCATCGCCACGAGGGCCGCGCAGGACAGGAGGAGCGTGAGCAGCAGTCCGAGCAGGGCCCGGACGCCGAAGACGAGCGTGGTGACGGCGGCGGCGACCACGGCGATCACCGCCTGGGCCTGGCCCGTGGGGATGTCGGTGGCGTAGTGCAGGAGCTGGCCCGTGTACGTCGCGCCCGCGCCCACGGGTACGCCGGCGACGTCGGAGTAGGAGAGCACGAGCACGGCGAGGGCGGCGACGGTCCACACCACTGCCGCGGCCTCGGCGAGACGCAGCGTGGCGGAGAAGAGGGGGTGCTCCGGTGCGGGGACGGGATCCGCCGTGTCCGGGCGGCGCCCCTCCGTGCGGGTCCTCGGCACGACGCCCACCGCGAACAGCAGGGCGCCCAGGACCACGACGAGCGCGCCGTCGTGGAGGAGCTCCGCGGCGGGCAGGCCCCAGCGGACGAGGGCGCCCGGGTCCGCGGCCAGCCGCGCGGCGCCCGAGCCGGTGGCGGCCATGGCGACGACGAGCGCGACGAGGGCCACCACGGGCACGACCGCGAGCAGCCAGGGGTCCAGTCCCCGGCCTGCCGGCGGCGCAATACGACCGGAGCGCTCGGCCGTCCTCGAACTCATGGTGTCTCCTTCGTCCGCTCCCCGGGCGCCCGCCCCTGCGGCATCCGCTCCCCGGGTCTCCGCCCCGTGCGGGACGGCTCCGTCCATTGTGCCCCGCCGCGCCGTCCGGGGCGCCCCGGTGTGTTCCGTCCCACCCGGCGGGCACGCTCCCCGCCGCGGGTCGCGGTCCCGTGCCGGGCTCAGTGTCCTCGGCGCCGGCGCGAGACGACGCTCACGGCCGCCAGCAGCGCCACGGCGGCCACGCCGCCGAGCACGGCGACGAGCCACAGCGGCACGTCGCCGGAGGCCGCCTCGGAGGCCGGGTCCCCGGTCCGCTCGGCGGGGTCCCCGGCGGGGGTGGTCGAGTCCGGGTCGGGCTCCGCGCCGGCGCCGACGTCGTACCGGAAGGTCCCCTCGATGGGGTGGCCGTCGCCGGAGACGACCCGCCACACCACGTGGTACGACTCGGCCGAGTCGCCCGTGTCCGCGAGCGGCTGGACCACATCGTTGCCGCGCGTCTCGAGCGGTCCCTCGGTCACGGAGCGGCCCGAGGAGTCGGTGACCGCCACCTCGTGGCCGATCTCCATCACCTCCCCGGAGAAGCTGAGCCGCACCTGCTCCGGGGCCGTCGTCAGGACGGACCCGGGCTCCGGGGTGACGGCGGTGAGCTCGTCGTGGGCCGTGGCGGGGAGGGCGGGCAGCAGGGCCAGGGCGACGGCGGCGAACAGCGCCGCGGCGCCTCGGGTAGCACGCATGGGACGGTGTCTCCTCCTGTGCCGCGGGGGCACTTGTCGGCGGCCGGGACCGCCTGCCGGGTGGAACGGGGCATCGGGGCGGGGGCCGGGCGGGACGGCACGGCCGGCCCGAGGTCCGGACACGCCGAAGGGGCGGCCTCCGTGCGGGGGCCGCCCCTTCGGACGAAGCCTCGGGACGCGGTCCTGGACGGACCGGCGGGTGTCCTCACTTGTTGGACACAGCCGCCTTGAGCTTGGAACCAGCGGTCAGCTTGACGCCGTGGCCGGCCGGGATCTCGATGCTCTCGCCGGTCTGCGGGTTGCGACCCGTGCGGGCGGCACGGTCGGTGCGCTCGACGGCCAGCCAGCCCGGGATGGTGATCTTCTCACCGTTGGCGACGGACTCCTCGAAGACCTGGAACAGCGCGTCCAGGACGCCGTTGACGGCGGTGTTGGTGGTGCCGGCCTTCTCGGCGACCTCCGCGACGAGTTCACTGCGGTTCTTGGCCATGTTCATGTCCTCCTGGACTTGGGGTCGTGGGGAAGCGCGGCGCCGGAGACCGGTCGCGCTCCTGCGTCAGAAATTACCAGCTGGACTTGGTGATGCCGGGCAGCTCGCCACGGTGTGCCATCTCGCGGAACCGGACGCGGGAGATGCCGAACTTCTGGAGGGTGCCGCGGGGGCGGCCGTCGATCTGGTCACGGTTGCGCAGGCGCACCGGCGAGGCGTCCCGGGGCAGCTTCTGCAGGCCCAGGCGGGCCTCCTCGCGGGCCTCGTCGGTGGCGTTCTCGTCGATGAGGGTCTTCTTCAGCTCGGCACGCTTCGCGGCGTAGCGCTCGACGACGACCTTGCGCTGCTCGTTCTTGGCGATCTTGGACTTCTTGGCCATGGATTCAGCGCTCCTCGCGGAAATCGACGTGCTTGCGGACGACCGGGTCGTACTTCTTGAGCACCATGCGGTCCGGGTCGTTGCGGCGGTTCTTGCGGGTCACGTAGGTGAAACCGGTGCCGGCGGTGGACTTGAGCTTGATGATGGGACGAACGTCCTTGTCCTTGGCCATGCTAGATCTTCTCCCCACGTGCGATCAGGTCGGTCACGACGGCGTCGATGCCACGGGCGTCGATGACCTTGATGCCCTTGGCGCTGACGTTGAGCGTCACGCTGCGGCGCAGCGACGGCACCCAGTACCGCTTCTTCTGGATGTTCGGGTCGAACCGGCGCTTGGTACGGCGGTGCGAGTGCGAAATGCTGTGCCCAAAGCCCGGCTGAGCTCCGGTCACCTGGCAGTGCGCTGCCATAGTGTTCTCCTCCAATGTTGACGAAATGACGGCACGCAGTGGGTACCGCGGATGATCACTCACCTGCGGACGGGCGTCCCGTCACCTGAGAATTGCCACCGTTCGCCAACCGGGCCCTCTCGTGGAACCCGCGCCGGAACCGGCGAGGCCCCGCCACGATGAAGACGGTGAAGATCAAGGTGCCGGAAGGTGGACTCCACCACACACGACAGCCTTGAATCCTAGGCCCGCGCGGACTCTCCCGCAACTCGACGTCAGGCGTGACCAGCTTCGGGTCAGTCTACCGGCTCCCCCGACCCCCGCAAACCCGGGGCCTCGGGGCCCGCGGGGACCACGTCCCGGGGGTGCGGCGTCGTGTACCGGGGGTGCCGCGCGGAGACCACGTCACCCGAGGACGTGCCGCGCAGGCGCCGGACGAGCCACGGCAGCAGGTACTCCCGGGCCCACAGGAGGTCCTCCCGGAGCACGCCCGGGCTCGCCGTCACGGGAAGCCGATCCGGGGGCGGCAGCTCGAGGCGGTGCTCCACGCCGAGCAGCTCCAGGACGGCGGCGGCCACGCGGGTGTGGCCGGCGGCGGACATGTGCAGGCGGTCGACCGCCCAGTAGCGCCAGTCCTGCAGCTCGCGCATCCGCCAGTAGTCCAGCAGCAGGCACGCGTGCCGGTCGGCGATCTCGCGGACGTGCTCGTTGTAGAGGGCCTGCCGGGGCCTCGTCCAGGAGGTCGGGGCGCCACGGCCGGGGTCGAAGGCCGTGAACAGCACCACCTGCGCGCCCGATGCCCGCAGCCGCACGACGGCCTGCTCGTAGGCCGCCATGAGCTCGTCCACGTCCACCCGCGGGCGGAGCATGTCGTTGCCCCCGGCGTAGAGGCTCACGAGCGTGGGCTCCAGGGCCAGGCAGGGCTCCAGCTGCTCCGCCAGGATCCCGCGGAGCAGCCGGCCGCGCACCGCCAGGTTCGCGTACCGCGTGTCCGGGCGTGCGGCGGTGAGCTGCTCGGCCACGAGATCCGCCCAGCCACGGACCCCGTTGGGACGGGCGGGGTCGGGGTCCCCCACGCCCTCCGTCATCGAGTCGCCCAGGGCCACCCACCGGACGGGCCGCTCCGGCGGCAGGACAGCCGGGGTCGCCGTCGTCGGCTCCGTCATGCGCCGCTCCCTCCCGTGAGGTCCACTCCGGTCCCGCGTCCGGCGCCGGTCAGGGCACTGTGGGGTCGGGCTGGTGCGGCTGCTCGGGCTCCCCGACCTGCCGGAAGCGGGAGCGTCCCCCGAGCGCCTCGTTGACGGCCCGCACGAGGGAGTTGGCCCGCGGGTCCTCCGCCAGCCGCTCGAGCAGGACGGGATTTCCCTCGCCGTCGGCCAGCGGAACCCGCCAGTTGGGGTACTCGTCCCCGGTGCCCGGCTGGTTCTGCATCCGCCGCTCGCCGACCGCGTCCACGAGGGAGACGTTGAGGAGCAGGGCCGGGGTCTGGGCCAGGTAGCGGTGCAGGGCCTCCACGACCTCCTGCTCGCCGGCGGACTCCGCGTCCGCGAGCAGCCCGGCGTCGGCCACCGCGGAGAGGAACGTCTCCAGCTGGCGCCGGGCCTCGGCCCGCTCCTCCTCGACCGGACGGGCGAGCAGGCCGAGCTGCTCGCGGACGTCCACGTGGACCCCCTGGAGGAATCCGGCCGTGGGCGGGAAGTCGTGGGTGTTGACCGAGGCCATGCTCAGCTCCCGGTACCGGGAGGGCGGCAGCGGCTCGTCCCCGTCCACCTCGAACCACAGGATCGAGGTGCCCAGCACACCGCGCTCCGCGAGGTACTCCCGCACCCACGGCTCCAGGGTGCCGAGGTCCTCGCCGACGACCACGGCCCCGGCGAGCTCCGCCTCGAGCGCGAGGATGCCGACCATCGCCTCGTGGTCGTAGTACACGTAGGCCCCCTCGGAGGCCTCGTGGCCGTCCGGGATCCACCACAGCCGGAAGAGACCCAGCACGTGGTCCACGCGGATGCCCCCGGCGTGCCGGAAGATCGTGCGCAGCATGTCCCGCCAGGGCAGGTAGCCGGCCTCGGCGAGGCGCTCCGGGTGCCAGGGGGGCTGTGACCAGTTCTGGCCCTTCTGGTTGTACATGTCCGCCGGCGCGCCCACGCTGACGCCCGGGACGAGCACGTCCTGGAGGGTCCACGCGTCGGCGCCCTGCTTGTGCACCCCCACCGCGAGGTCGTGGATCACGCCGATGTCCATCCCGGCCAGGTGGGCGGCGCGCTGGGCGGCCTCCAGCTGCTCGTCGAGCAGCCACTGCATCCAGACGTGGAAGTCGATCCGCCGGGACAGCCGCGTCCGCGCCTCGACCGCGTAGGGGGAGCCGGGGGTCGCGGCGCCGTCGTCCCACTCGGCGGCGTCCTCGCCGAGCTCCTCCCGCAGGGCGCACCACAGGCCGAAGTCCTGCAGCCCCTGTCCGCCCTCGGCCACGAACCGGCGCAGCTGCTGCTGCCGGTGCGGGGAGCGCCGGACGGTGAACAGCAGCTCGAGGCTCTTGAGCTTGGCCGCGTAGGCCGCGTCCCGGTCGATGGTGGAGGTGTCGAGGTTCGCCCGCCGCTGGATCGCGGCCAGGGTGCTGACCACCTCGAGGTCGGCCGGGCGCAGGTAGGCGTACTCGGGGACCTCGGCGATGCGCAGGTAGAGGGGGTTGAAGAACCGGCGGCTGGTCGGCAGGTACGGCGAGGGCTCCACCGGCGGGACGGGCTCGGCGGCGTGCAGCGGGTTGACCAGCAGGTAGTCCGCGCCCTGCTCCCCCGAGACCGCCGCGAGGCTCGCGAGGTCCGAGACGTCCCCGACGCCCCACGAGCGGCCGGAGGTCACGGAGTAGATCTGCGCCATGTACCCCCAGCGCCGCCGGCCGTGCAGCCGGTCCGTGGTCGAGAGGTGCCGCGGGGTCACGGCCAGCGGCGCGGTCACCGCACGGCCGTCCTCGACGTCCGCGCACTCCACCCGCAGCTCGTACCAGCCGACGGGGCAGCCCTCCGGGACCTCGAAGGTGGCCTGACCGGTCAGCACGCCGTCGACGTCGCGCGGGGAGCGCCAGTTGTCGACCGCCGGCGCGGTCGTGCGCGACCCGTCCTCGCCCACGACGGTGACGCGCACCGGGGACCCGTGCGGGACGTGGACGGCGAACCGGGTCCGCTCCCCCTGGACGGCGACGACGACGGGCGGCAGCGTCCGCCGCCACGGGGCCAGCTCCCGCTGAGCGAGGCAGGCCTCGATCGCGTCGTCGCCGTCGGCGTCCGCGCCCAGAGCGGTGAGCACGGCGCGCAGCGTCGCCTCCGGGACCTCCCGCTCCTGCCCGTCGAAACCGGAATACGTCGTGGAGACGCGGTACGCCTCGGCAAGCCGGCGCAGCGCGCCGTCAGTGGTGGTGTCGGCCATGGTCCCCACTCTAACCAGAGGCCCCGGCCGGACGCGGGGCCCCGGCGGTCCCGCGCCGACCCGAGGGGCGTGCGAGCCGCCGGGCCCGTGGGCGCACTACGCGCCGGCGCGGGCCAGGGTGCGGGCGACGTCGACCACGAAGCGGTAGCGCACGTCGGAGGCGACGACCCGGTCGTAGGCCTCGTCGACGTCGTCGGCGCCGATCACCTCGATCTCGGACTCGACGCCGTGCTCGGCGCAGAAGTCCAGCATCTCCTGGGTCTGCGGGAGCCCGCCGACCATCGACCCCGTGAGCACCCGCTGGCGCGCGGCCAGGGCCATGGGCCGCACGCTGTACGGCTCCGGGGGCAGGCCCACCGAGCACAGCACGCCGTCGACGCGCAGCAGGGACAGGTACTGCTCGACGGGGAGGTCCGCCGAGACCGTGTTGAGGACCAGGTCGAAGCGGCCCCGGTTGCGCTCGAACGTCTCCGGGTCCTTCGTGGCGAAGTAGTCGCGGGCGCCGAAGGCGAGACCGTCCTGCCGCTTGGCCAGGCTCTGGCTCAGGACGGTGACCTCCGCGCCCATCGCCGCGGCGATCTTCACGGCCACGTGGCCGAGCCCGCCCATCCCCACGACCGCGACCCTCCGGCCGGGCCCCGCGCCCCAGCGGCGGAGCGGGGCGTAGGTGGTGATCCCGGCGCACAGCAGCGGCGCGGCCCGCGCGGGGTCGAGGGCCTGCGGGACGCGCAGCACGAACCGCTCGTCGACGACGACGCCGCGGCTGTAGCCGCCGCGGGTCACGGACCCGTCCGGCAGCGGGGTGTTGTAGGTCGCCACGACCCCCTCGGCGCAGAAGTTCTCCCGGCCGTCGGCGCAGTACTCGCAGGTCCCGCAGGAGTCCACGTAGCAGCCCACGCCCACGGTCTCGCCGGGTGAGAAGCCGGTGACCTCCTCCCCCACGGCCAGCACCCGTCCCACGATCTCGTGGCCGGGGGTCACGGGGTAGGAGGTGGCGCCCCACTCGTCGCGGGCGATGTGGATGTCCGAGTGGCAGATGCCGGCCCAGTCGATCTCGATCTCCACGTCGCGCGGCCCGACGGGGCGGCGGTCGATCTCGGTGCGGCGGAAGCCGGAGGCCGCGGAGACGGCCTCGAGGGCGGGGACGGTGCTCATGGGGTGCTCCTTCCGTGGGGCGTGGCCCCTCGTGGTGCGGTGGATGCTCGTGCGGTGGATGCTCGTGCGGTGGATGCCCGTGCGGCGGGACGGACGGGGCCGGGGCGGCGGGGTGCGGCGCTCACCAGGCGTGGGCCACCAGCTCGTAGGAGCGGGCGCGCACCTCGGGGTCGTGGGCGTAGCTGTTGAGCATCAGTTCGTCCGCCCGGGTGATCTCGACGATCTGCTCGAGGTCGGCGACCACCTGGTCCGGCGTCCCGACCGCGGAGACGGCGAGGTGCTGCTCGACCATGGCGGCCTCGGCCGCGCTGAGCTCGACCCGGTCGGCCGGCGGCTGCAGGGGCCGCCGGTCGTTGCGGGTGATGCCCCGCACGAGCAGCTGGTGGGTCGTGAACTGGCGCCGCGCCTCCTCGGCCGTGTCCGCGGCGAGGACGTTGGCGGCCACCATCACGTGCGGACGCTCGACCGTGGCGGTGGGCGCGCCTGCGTCGAAGCGCTGCCGGTAGAGGGCGATCGCGTCCATGATCATGGCCGGGGCGAAGTGGGAGGCGAAGGCGTAGGGCAGACCGAGCCGCGCGGCCACCTCGGCCCCGCCGGTCGAGGAGCCCAGGATCCACAGGGGCACGTCCGCACCGCGGGCGACCACGGCCTTCACGTGCTCCTGCTCCTGCCCGCCGAACAGCCGGACGAGCCGGCGGACGTCGGACTCGAACGTGTCGTGGCCGGCCTGACCGCGGCGCAGCTCGAGGGCCGTGCGCATGTCCGTGCCGGGCGCGCGCCCCAGCCCCAGCTCCACCCGCCCGGGATGCATGTGGGCGAGGGTGCCGAAGGACTCGGCCACGGTCAGCGGCACGTGGTTGGGCAGCATGATGCCGCCCGAGCCCACCCGCAGGGTCCGGGTCGCGGCCAGGGCCTGCCCGATGAGGACCGCCGTGGCCGACGAGGCGAACGCCTCCGTGTTGTGGTGCTCGGCGTACCAGAGCCGCCGGTAGCCGGAGGTCTCGAGCCGCTGGGCGAGCGCCACCGCCTCGTGCAGGGCGTCCGCGACACCGCGGCCCTCGGACACGGGGACGAGGTCGAGCGCGGACAGCGGAACACGGGTGGTGGCGGGCACGGGAGGGACTCCTTCGTCGGCGGGTGGGAGCTCGGATCGCGCTCAGGGGATCCGGTGGCCCCAACACCCGGGGCGGGGCCGCTTATTCCGGACCGCCGCCGACGTCGTCCTCCTCACACCCCGGCCACGTCCGGGCCCGGGTGCGGCACCATGGAACCATGACCTCCACGCGGCCCTCCGCCCACCCCGTGCCCGACGTCGCCCACGAGCTGCCCGAGCCGGCCCCCGGCTGGGCACCGGCGTGCGTGGTGTTCGACTGCGACGGGATCCTGATGGACACGGAGGCCACCTGGGCCCGCGTCCAGCGGATCGTCGCCGAGCGCAACGGACTGGCGTACACCGAGGCCACGCAGCGGCGGATGATGGGCTGGTCGGCGGGGGACGTGGCCGCGGCCATCGCGGACGCCGCGCGGGCCGACCGCGCCGCGGTCCTCGCCGACGTGCTGCGCACCGAGGCGGAGGCCCTCGAGGGCCACATCGTGGCGCTGCCGGGCGCCCTCGAGACCGTGCGCTCGTTCGCCGGGCGGATGCCCGTGGCCGTCGCGAGCAACTCCACCCGCACGATCCTCGGGGTCAAGCTGGAGCAGGCGGGCTTCGCCCCGCACCTGACCACCTGGGTGTCCTCGGACGACGTCGCGCACGGCAAGCCGGCCCCGGACATCTACGCCGAGGCCGTGCGGCGGCTGGGCGCAGCCCCCGGCGAGGCGCTCGCCGTCGAGGACTCCGTGGCGGGCGCCGCCTCCGCCGTGGCCGCGGGCCTGGTGGTCGTGGCGGTGCCGTCGGTCCCGGACGGGGACCCCGTGCCCGCACACCTGCGGGCCCCGTCCCTGACGGACCCGGCGTTCCGGGCCCTCGTGGCCCGCTGGGCGGGCTGAGGGCTCAGCGGTTCCAGAGCCCGTAGGTCTGGGCCAGCTCGGAGACCTTGCGAGCCCGGGCGAGCCGCGGCAGGTAGCTGCCGTCCCCCACCACGTGCCCGGAGTCGTGCTGCTCGATCAGCTCCCGCGCCCAGGTGATCTCCTGGTCGCTCGGGGCGAGGTGGCGGTTGATCCCGTCCGTCTGGGCGGGGTCCAGGCACAGCTTGCCCGTCATGCCCATGGACTGGGTGACGGCGCAGGCCCCGGCGAGCTCCTCCTCGGCGGCGCCGACGGACGGACCGTCGATGGGCCCCGGCAGCTCCCCCACCCGGGACGCGACGACGAGGCTGGAACGGGCGAACGCCAGTGCCATCGGGTCCGCGCTGACGCCCGTGTCCCGGCGGAAGTCGCCCACGCCGAAGGCGAGGCGGAACACGCCCGGGGCCCGGGCGATGTCGTTGGCGTTCATGATGCCCACCGCCGACTCGACGAGGGCGACGACGGGCGTGCCCGCGGGCGCCATCATGGCCGTCTTGGTGATGTGGTCCGGGTGCTCCGTCTTCGCCAGCACGATCCCGCGCAGGTGCCCCACGCGGCTGAGGGCCGCGAGGTCCTGCTCCCAGTAGGGGGTGGTGATGTCGTTGATCCGCACCCAGGCGCTGGCTCCGGCCTCGAAGGCCTCCACGACATTGCGCCGCGCCTCGTCCTTGCCGTCGGCCGGGATCGCGTCCTCGATGTCGAACACCACCGAGTCCGCCTCGGAGGCGAGCGCCGTGGGGAAGACGGAGGGGTCCGCGGCCGAGGTGAGCAACCACGAGCGGGACAGGCGGGCGGGCAGCGCGGCGGCGCGCTGATTGCGGTAGGGGGCCACGAGGGGTCCTTTCCGGACGGGCGGACGGGCACGGCCGGCCCCGGTGACGTGCACGGCGGGGCCGGCCGGAGGGTTCAAGTCTAGGCGCCGCCCCGGAGCGCGGCGCCCCTCAGGCGGGCAGAGGCGTGTGAGCTCGCTCAACCCGCTCCCCGGGGCGCACCGGCCCCGGCCCGGTGCCGTCCCCGAACGGGGAGCCGCCGAGCGCCTCGCGGCCGTGCTCGGCGAGCCAGTTGCCGAGATCGGGGCCGACCGGCACGATCTGCGAAGGGTTGATGTCCTCGTGGACCACGTAGTAGTGCTCCTTGATCTGCACGAAGTCCACGGTGTCCCCGAAGCCGGGCGTGCGGAACAGGTCACGGGCGTAGCCCCACAGATGGGGCATCTCGGTGAGCTTCTGGCGCGAGCACTTGAAGTGCGAGTGGTAGACCGGGTCGAAGCGCACGAGCGTGGTGAACAGCCGCACGTCGGCCTCCGTGATGTGCTCGCCCATGAGGTAGCGGCGGGTTCCGAGCCGCTCCTCGAGCCAGTCCATCGCGGACCACAGCCGCTCGTAGGCCTTCTCGTAGGCCTGCTGCGACCCGGCGAACCCGCAGCGGTAGACACCGTTGTTCACCTCGGTGTAGACGCGGTGCATGACCTCGCGCATCTCGTCCTCGACACCGGCGGGCCACAGGTCTGGAGCGCCCTCGCGGTGGAAGGCCGTCCACTCCTTGGCCAGGTCCTCGGTGATCTGCGCGAAGTCGTTGGTCACGACCTGGCCGGTCCCGATCTCGACGATCGCCGGCACGGTGATCCCGCGCGGGTAGTCGGGGAAGCGGGCGACGTAGGCCTCCTGGAGCCGCTCGATGCCGAGGACCGGGTCCCTGCCGTCGGGGTCGAGGTCGAAGGTCCACGACCGGGCGTCGTGCACCGGCCCCGGCAGCCCCACGGAGAGGACGTCCTCCAGGCCCAGCAGGCGGCGGACGATCAGCGTGCGGTTGGCCCACGGGCAGGCGCGGGCCGCCACGAGCCGGTAGCGGCCCGGCTCGACCGGCCAGGCACGCGCGCCCTCCGCGACCGAGGCCGAGGCGGGGTCGCGGACGATGCGGTCCTCGATGTACGTGGTGTCCCGGGTGAACTCCTCACCACGGTGCACGTACGCACCGGCCGTGCTGTGCTCGTGATGCTGGGTGCTGCGCTGCGACATGGGGGCTCCTCGACGGTTCGTGGTGTGCCGGGCGACGTCCCCGGCACCGGGCTCGGCGGCGGGACGGCCGCGACTCCTGCCCCGCGCTGTGAGGATATGTCCATCAAACGTCGCCGGGCCAGGGGTGCGTGTCGGCGCCGAGGTCTACAGTGGAGTCATCAAGCACCGCCCACGTCCGGAACCGCCTCCCATGAGCACCCACGTCCCCGAGCCCGAGTACGGGCAGCGACTGCCACACCAGGACCGTCCGGCGAGCCCTTCCCGCCCCGTGCGCACGGTCCCGCCGCTCGCGGCCCGGCGCATGGTGCGCGGCCTGTCGTTCACGCTCGTGCTCCTGGGCCTGCTGGTCGGCGCGGGCCTGGCCGCGCTGGGCCACTCGTGGGGATGGGCGGCCGGGACGCCGCTCGTGCTGCCCGGCCTGGCGGGCTTCGTGCTGGCTCAGCGCCATCCCGCGCTCCGGGACCCGGCGGCGTCACCTCGGCCGCGGTCACGGCTGTGGCTCATCCCCTGGAGTCTCCTGCTGCTCGGCCTGCTGCCCCTCGCGGGAACCTTCGCCGTGGACCCCGTGCCCGGGGGGTCCGGCCGGGGCGCGGAGGCCGGTGAGCACGTGGCCGTGCTCGTCGTCGCCGGCATGACCCTCGTGGTCGCCGCGGCGATCGGCTTCGCGCTGGTGGCCGTGGCCTCCTTCACGGTGCGTGACGACGACGACTCCCCCCTGCGGCCCACGGGCTACGCCGAGCGCGACCGCCGCGCCGGCCGGGACCCCGGTCCGGGCACGCCCGGGAACCACTACGACTCCGAGTGGGTCCGGCGGCCCCGCCGGGTCGACAGGGAGCCGCGGCACGGCGGATCCGCACGGCACGGCGCAACCACACGGCACGGCGGCGACACACGGTACGGCCCTGCGCCCGACTGAGGGGAAGAGCTTGACTTTTGTTGACGCGTCAATAGAATGTGGAGGATTCCCCGGCCCGCAGAGAGGACCACACCATGACCCACCCCGAGACCACCGAGGTCAACTGGCTGACCGCCGAGGAGCAGCGCGTGTGGCGCAGCTTCCTGGCCCTGAGCCGCGGCATGCAGACGGCCATCGATCGTCAGCTCGCCCGGGACAGCGCGTTGTCCGGCTCGGAGTACGAGGTCCTGGTGCTGCTCTCCGAGAGCCCCACGGGCGTCGTCCGGTCCCGGGACCTCCTGGGCGAGCTGGGCTGGGAGCGCAGCCGCCTGTCCCACCTGCTCTCGCGGATGGCCCGGCGCGGCCTGCTGGAACGGCTGCCGTGCGACAGCGACGCCCGCGGTCTCGACGTCCGCGTCACCCCCGAGGGGCGCGGCGCCATCGAGGCGGCGGCGCCGGGACACCTCGAGATGGTCCGCGCCGCCCTGATCGACCAGCTGACACCGCAGGAGATGGACACCCTGCGGTCCATCGCGGACAAGGTCGTCCCCCGGGTCAAGGACATGGGACTGTGCTGACCCGAGGCCGGCACGAGGACAAGGGCACGAGGACAAGGGACAGGCCCTGCCGCATGGGGGGATCGGCAGGGCCTGTCAGGTGTCCCGATCGGGGGAACGGGACACCGGACGCCGGCAGGAACCATCCGGACGCAGATGGGGGGATCACGTCCGGGCCATCGCCGACGACAGATCCACTCTAGGCCCATTGATCTGCATGGGCAAGCCGACCTCGCACGACCCGCCCAGGTTTCTGCGGACGTTCCGTCCTCCCGAGATTCCGTCCGAGCGGCTCCGGACCCCGCCCGGGGAACGCGCACACCCCCGGAGCCGCGGCTCCGGGGGTGTGCGCGCGGGGCGGACCGCCGCTGACAACGGACCGCCGCTGCCGCTCGCCTACTTGTGCTCGCCCTCCTTGGCCAGGACGTAGTCGTAGACGGCCTCCTCGCCCTCCCCGCCGTCGGCGCGGGGCTTGGGCTCGAGCATCAGCTCGGGCTTGACGGCCGAGGCGATGTCGTCCTCGTTGTGCGGGTCGCCGGGGAAGTACAGCTGCTGGGTGACCAGCTGGTAGCCGGGGGCCGAGACCTTGATGTGGATGTGCGCCGGGCGCCAGGCGTGCCAGCCGGCCGCGGCGATCAGCTGCCCGCAGGCCCCGTCGGTGGGGATCTGGTACGGGGCCGGGCGCTTGGTGTTGATCTCGAAGTACCCGTTCTCGTCGGCCTTCACCGTTGCCCGGAACAGCCACTCCGGCAGCCCCGGGGCGTACTGGGAGTAGTACCCGGCCGCGTCCGCGTGCCAGATCTCCACCTGGGCGTCCTGGATCGGGTTGCCGGCCGTGTCGGTGAACCGGCCCTTGAGCAGGAACGGCGTGCCCTCCTCGTCCTCGCGCATCTCCAGCGTGGCCGGGGTCTGCAGCACCGGGGCCCCGGGCACGTAGTAGGGGCCCTCGATGGTGCTCGCCGCCCCGGGCCGGTCCTTGGAGTTGACGTCCTCGATGGTGTGCTCCAGCCACACGTCCAGGAACAGGGGCCACTCCCCGTCGGTGCCGACCTTGATCAGCCACGCCTTCAGCGCGTTGTACTCCTCGTAGGTCACCTGGTGCTCGACCGCGATGTCGTTGATCGCCTTGATGGCCGCACCGGCCAGCAGCGACACCCGCTCCTTCGGGACCTCCAGCTTCGCCAGCTTCCCCGAGGCCGTGAACCGCTCCGTGGCCTTGGACCCGGCCTCCACCGCCGTGCCCTCTTCCGCCCGGCGCGCCGCCGCCGCCTGCTCGGCCTGCGTGTTCGTCATGATCTTCTCCACTTCCGTCGTCGTTCGTGCTCGGACCGCCGACGCCCCGCGTGCCTCGCTCCCCGATCGGGCCGGAGCCCCGGGCTGTGACACCGGACACGTCGACGTCGTCCCTTACAGAGTAAGGACGGGATCAGGACGCTACAAATATTGATTGAGTGATTTCTATGCACAAGAGGTGACATAACACCCCCCTGGGTCAGACCTAGGGGTTCGCCTGATGTGAGCGCCGTCACGGGGGTCCAGAATGGTCGTCATGCTCTCCGGCAGGAGCCGGCCGGATCGGCCGTCCCGCCCCGATCGCACACCCCGTCCAGAAGGAGCACGACATGACCGAGAACCTGACCCACGTCCGCGAGGTCCTCTCCGACGCCGTGGTCGACGACCGCGAGAACGGCGTCATCCGCGCCAAGCGCGAGATCTTCACCGACGAGGAGATCTTCGAGCTCGAGATGAAGTACATCTTCGAGGGCAACTGGGTGTACCTGGCCCACGAGTCCCAGATCCCGAACGTCGGCGACTACTTCACGACGTACATCGGGCGCACGCCGGTCGTCATCACGCGCGACAAGGACGAGAAGCTCAACTGCATCGTCAACGCCTGCTCCCACCGCGGCGCGATGCTGTGCCGCCGCAAGACCGACAACCGCACGACCTTCACCTGCCCGTTCCACGGCTGGACCTTCAAGAACTCCGGTGAGCTGCTCAAGGTCAAGGACGCCCGCAACGGCGGCTACCCCGAGAACTTCAACAAGAACGGCTCGCACGACCTCACCAAGGTCGCCCGCTTCGAGTCCTACCGCGGCTTCCTGTTCGGCTCCCTGAACCCGGACGTGCTCTCCCTCGAGGAGCACCTCGGCGACGCCACCAAGGTCATCGACTCCATCGTCGACCAGTCCCCCGAGGGCCTCGAGGTCCTGCGCGGCGCCTCGACCTACACCTACGACGGCAACTGGAAGGTGCAGGCGGAGAACGGGGCCGACGGCTACCACGTGACGTCCGTGCACTGGAACTACGCCGCGACCACCGCCCGCCGCACCGCCGGCGACTCCGCCAACAAGACCAAGGCCATGGACGCCGGCAAGTGGGGGAAGGTCAAGGGCGGGTTCTACTCCTACGAGCACGGCCACCTGCTGCTGTGGCAGGAGTGGACCAACCCCCAGGACCGCCCGCTGTGGGACCGCCGCGAGGAGCTCGTCGAGAAGTACGGCGAGGAGATGGCGAACTTCATGATCAACATCTCGCGCAACCTCTGCCTGTACCCGAACGTCTACATCATGGACCAGTTCTCCTCGCAGATCCGTCACTTCCGGCCGATCTCCGCGGACCAGACCGAGGTCACCATCTACTGCATCGCCCCCAAGGGCGAGTCCCAGGAGAACCGCTCGAAGCGGATCCGCCAGTACGAGGACTTCTTCAACGCGACCGGCATGGCCACCCCGGACGACCTCGAGGAGTTCCGCTCCTGCAACAAGACCTACTGGGCCACCTCCGCCGCGTGGAACGACATGTCCCGCGGCGCGGCCCACGAGATCCAGGGCCCGGACGAGCAGGCCCAGGCCCTCGGCATGACCCGGGTCATCGCCTCCGGCGTGCGCACCGAGGACGAGGGCCTGTACCCGATCCAGCACACCTTCTGGAAGGACGTCATGGACAAGGGGCTGGCCGCGGAGGAGCGCACCGCCGAGCAGTCCGCTCCCGCCTCCGTCTGACCCGGACCACCCCGACCCCACAGAAAGAGTGCAGAACACCATGGCCAACGTGATGAACCCTCCCCAGGCGCTCAAGACCGCCGAGGAGATCGCGACCCTCGAGACCGTGCGAGCCTTCCTCTACAAGGAGGCCAGGCTGCTGGACGACCGCCGGTTCGACGAGTGGCTCGAGTGCTACCACCCCGACTCCGAGTTCTGGATGCCGGCCTGGGACGACAACGACCAGCTGACCGAGGACCCGCAGAACGAGATCTCCCTGATCTACTACGACAACCGCGGCGGCATCGAGGACCGGGTCTTCCGGATCAAGACGGACCGTTCCTCGGCCACCTCCCTGCCGGACCCCCGCACCGGGCACAACATCACCGACGTGGAGGTCCTGGCGCAGGACGGCAACCAGGTGGAGGTCCGCTTCAACTGGTTCACGCTGTACTTCCGGTACAACACGACGGACACGTACTTCGGCACCAGCTTCTACACGATCGACCTCTCGGGCGAGCAGCCCGTCATCCGCAAGAAGAAGGTCGTGCTGAAGAACGACTACATCCACCACGTCGTGGACGTGTACATGGTCTGACGGGCTCTCGCCGCGGCCGGCTCCGGGCCGGCCGCGGCGCACCCGTCAGCACTGCTCCCGAGCACCCCGCACAGACTTCTCCGGCCGCGACCAGGCGGCCGACCCCACCAGGAGGACATCATGGGCCATCAGGTAGCCCTCAGCTTCGAGGACGGCGTCACGAAGGTCGTCAAGGTCGGCGACTACGAGACCGTCCTGGACGCCGCGTACAAGGCGCGCATCAACATCCCGGCGGACTGCCGCGACGGCGCGTGCGGCACCTGCAAGGCCTTCTGCGACTCCGGGAGCTTCGACCCGGGGGACTTCATCGACGACGCCATGACCGAGGACGAGCTCGAGAAGGGCTACATGCTCACGTGCCAGGCCGTCCCGGAGTCGGACCTGTCGATCCAGATCCCGGCGACCTCGGAGTCGGCGAAGACCTCCGCGTCCACGTTCACCTCGACGCTCAAGGAGCTCGACAAGCACTCGGAGACCACGATCTCCTTCACGCTCGAGGTCCAGGACCGCGAGAAGCTCGCCTACCTGCCGGGCCAGTACGTCAACATCAAGGTCCCCGGCGCCGACGCCGAGCGCTCCTACTCCTTCAGCAGCGGCCCCGAGGTCGAGGACGCGTCCTTCATGGTGCGCATCACCCCGCAGGGCGCGATGTCCGAGTACCTGCGGGACCGCGCCGAGGTGGGCGACGCGATCGAGTTCAGCGGCCCCTACGGCTCCTTCTTCCTGCGCGAGCCCAAGCGTCCCCTGCTGCTGCTCGCCGGCGGCACCGGTCTGGCGCCGCTGCTCTCGATCCTCGAGAAGCTCTCCGCCAACCCGCCGAGCACCCCGGTGCACCTGATCTACGGGGTGACCCGCGAGGCGGACATCGTCGGGCTGGACTGGATCCGTGCCTACGAGACCCGACTGCCGAACTTCACGTGGGACTACATCGCCTCGGAGGAGGGCACCTCCGCCCCCCACACCGGCTACGTCACCCAGATCATCGAGCCGGGCCATCTCAACGGCGGCGACGTCGACATCTACCTGTGCGGCCCGCCGCCCATGGTCAACGCCGTCTCCCAGTGGCTGGACACGGAGGGCGTCGAGCCCGCCAACTTCTACTTCGAGCGCTTCGCCCCGAAGGAGACCACCGGCGGCGACGCCGAGACCGGCGCTCCCGCCCCGGCGGAGAAGGTCCAGGAGGAGGGCGACACGATGACCCGCGCCGAGGCGGTCTCCTCGATGGAGACCGGTCGGCTGGAGTTCCGCAAGGAGGACAGCTTCGCGCACCTCGACGCCCGCATGGGCCTGGAGCTCGCCGTCACCGAGCTCATGCTGGGCCGGCTCACCGAGGAGCAGCTGCGCCAGTTCCGCCGGCTGGCCGAGGCCACCACGCGCTCCGTGGGCGCCGGCACGGTCTCCGACCCCGAGGAGTACGTGCGGACGAACGAGGAGTTCCACGAGTACCTCTTCATGATCTCCGACAACCCGGCGCTGCTGGAGTCCTACCGCCGCCTCGACGTGCAGCAGCAGATGGCGGCCACCTTCGAGGAGGGCACCGAGATCTTCGCCCGCGTCGCGCAGGACCACCTCGACGTCGTCGACGCCTTCGAGCGTCAGGACAAGGAGCGCGCCCGCGAGGTCATCATGGCCCACGCCCGCGACGCCAAGGAGACCATGTCCCGCGCGATCGACGTCAAGGAGGCCGGCAACTGATGGGCGCACCGTACGCCGGGCAGTTCCTGACGCCGGGCCGTTTCGCCGGGAAGGTCGCCGTGGTGACCGGGGCCGCGCAAGGCATCGGGCAGAAGGTCGCCGAGCGGATCGGCGCCGAGGGCGGCGCCGTCGTCCTGGTGGACCGCGCCGAGCTCGTGCACGACGTCGCCCGGGGCATCACCGAGGCCGCGGAGGACTCGGCCTCGGGCGGCTCGGCCACGTCCGTCACCGCCGACCTCGAGACGTTCGCGGGCGCCCAGCAGGCCGTCGACGCGGCGCTGGCCGCCCACGGCCGGGTGGACGTGCTGGTCAACAACGTCGGGGGCACCATCTGGGCCCGTCCGTACGAGGAGTACGACGAGGAGAAGATCGAGAAGGAGATCCGACGCTCGCTCTTCCCCACGCTGTGGTCCTGCCGCGCCGTGCTGCCCACGATGCTGGCGCAGGCCTCCGGCACGATCGTGAACGTCTCCTCCGTGGCCACCCGGGGGATGCACCGCGTGCCCTACGCCGCCGCGAAGGGCGGGGTCAACGCCCTGACCCAGTCCCTGGCCATGGAGGTGGCCGGCCGCGGCCTCCGCGTGGTCGCGACCGCCCCCGGCGGCACGGAGGCACCGCCCCGCAAGGTCAAGCGCGGGCCCGAGGCCGAGTCGGCCACCGAGAAGCAGTGGTACCAGGCGATCGTCGACCAGACCGTCGACTCCTCGTTCCTGAAGCGCTACGGCACCCTCGACGAGCAGGCGGCGCCGATCGTGTTCCTGGCCTCCGACGAAGCCTCCTACGTCACCGGAAGCGTGCTGCCGGTGGCCGGCGGCGACCTCGGCTGACCGGGCCAATGTCCGGCGCCCGCCGTCGGGGGCGGGGAACCCGGCGCGGTAGACTCGCGGGCATGACGGGGGGCCTCCAGCACGGTGATGCCGGCGAGGCGTTCCCCCTGGCCGGGCGGGCCGACGTCTTCGAGGAGCTCCTCGAGGTGCTGCGCACGGTGCGCAAGGGCAACGTCAGCACCGTGGTGCTCCAGGGCCCGTCCGGCTCGGGCAAGACCGCTCTGCTGGACCTGTTCCTGGAGCACTGCCGGTCCTCGACACGGGGGATCCGCGTGCTCAGCGCCACGGGGGACGAGTGGGAGGCGCAGCTGGCCCTGGCCGGGTACTCCCAGCTCATGCTCAGCTCACCGTTGCGCTCCGCCAAAGGGTTCGACGGCGCCCCCGCTCCGCCCTCGGCTCCGGTGGCCGAGCTCAGCCCGGCCCAGGCCGTCAACTACGCCGCGACCCTCGGCACCCACCTCGACGGCCTGCAGTCCCGCGGATCCGTGGTCGTCGCCGTCGACGACGCCCACCGGCTGGACGAACAGAGCCTGCGCATCCTCGTGTTCGTGATGCGCCGCCTGCACGAGAAGCGGGTCATGTTCGTGCTGACGCTGGACCCCGACCGGGCCGAGAACCTCCCCGCCGGGGTGCTCGACTTCCTCACCGGCCACCAGGTCCGGAGCCTCGTGCTCGACCCGCTGTCGCCCGAGGACGTGCGCGACCTCGCGCGGCGGCGCTTCGGGATCGACCTCAGCGCGACCGCCGCCCACGGACTGGTCCGCCACACCGGCGGGATCGCCCAGCACGTCGTGGAGCTGCTCCGCGAGCTGCCCGAGGAGACCTGGCACTCCTGGTTCCCCGACCTGCCGGCGAGCTCCCGGGTCCGCGCCCGGGTGCGCAGCGTGCTGGCCGCCGCCTCCCCCGGGCTCGTGCGCGCGGCGGAGGCCGTCGCGGTGCTCGGGCCCGGCGCCGGCCTGCCGGAGGTCGCCCACGTGAGCGGGGTGGGCTCCGTTCTGGACGCCCTGGACGAGGGCCACCGGACGGGCCTGCTGCGGTTGACGGTGGACCAGGCCCGGTCCCACGTCGAGTACGTGGAGGCCGGCGCCGCCGCGGCGGTCTACGAGCAGATCGTGCCCAGCCGGCGGATCGAGCTGCACCGGATGGCGGCCGCCGTGGTGCAGGACGAGGCCGACCGCCTGGGACACCGGGTCTCGGCGACCCCCGGCGCGGACGAGCCGCTCGCCGCCGAGCTCGAGGACTTCGCCCGGAGGCAGGCCATGGTCGGCGCCTGGCAGGACGTCGCGACGGCGCTGTTCTCGGCGTCCCGGCTCTCCGCCGACCGGCGCACCCGCAACGACCGGCTCCTGCGGGCCGTGGACGCCCTCGTCGGCTCCGGCAACATCGCCCAGGCCGACATGTGGACGGCGGCCGTGGACGCCATGCCCCCCTCGCCGCTGCGCTCCTCCGTCCTGGGCTACCTCTCCACCGTGTCCGGACAGAACCGCAGCGCGCAGGCCCAGCTGGAGATGGCGTGGCGCACGAGCAACCCCCGGCAGGACCCCGCGGCGGCCGCGCAGGTGGCCCAGCGCTTCGTCCTGCACGGCGTGGCCTCGTGGGACGGCCCCCTGATCACCCGGTGGGCCGAGACGGCGATGTCCCTCACCGAGCCCCGGACCCCCGCGCACATCGAGTCCGAGGCGATCTACGGACTGGGCCTCTTCGCCCAGGGCCGGCTGGGCGAGGCCGAGCGCGCCTACGAGCGGGCCTTCGGCCGGGCGGCGGAGAACGCCCAGAAGCAGCGCGTCCAGATGGGCGCGGGCTGGCTCGCGCTGCGGGCCGACGACGTCGAGACCGCGCTCGTGAACTTCGAGGCGGCGGCACCCACCGAGCACCGGGGCGGGTCGTTGCGCATCTCCCTGTGGGCGGAGGCCTGGCTGGCCCGCACGCAGCTCGTCCTCGGCGACTGGGACGCCGCCGCGGCGACCGTTTCCCGGGCATCCGTACGGCTCGAGACCTCCCAGATGCCCCTCATCCGCCCCCTGCTGTACTGGACCGCCGCGGAGCTGTGGTCCATGCGCGGGGACTGGGACCGGGCCCGGCACTACGTCTCGCAGGCCGCGGTGCAGCCCGGCACCTACCGTGCCATGCAGGTCCCCGCCAACCTGGCCCGTGCCCGCTTCCACGAGGCCCGGGCGGACTACGAGAGCGCCCTGCAGGTGCTGGAGCCGCTCACGGACCTCGACCCGTGGACGGACGAGCGCGTCTCGTTCTGGCCGTGGCAGGACACCTACGTCAACGCCCTGGTGATGACGGACCGGCTCGAGCGGGCCGAGGCCTTCCTCACCGCGTTCGAGGGGGTGC
This sequence comes from Kocuria rhizosphaerae, assembly GCF_044462265.1. Classification (NCBI taxonomy): domain Bacteria; kingdom Bacillati; phylum Actinomycetota; class Actinomycetes; order Micrococcales; family Micrococcaceae; genus Kocuria; species Kocuria rhizosphaerae. The sequence continues at coordinate 603 of NZ_JBISWL010000077.1, read as the reverse complement.
GGCGTGAGCGCGACATCCCCTCGGACCGGGCGCGGATGGCCTGGGCCCGGGGCCGGCTGGTCGCGGCGCAGGGGGACCCGGACGCGGCCCGGGAGCACTTCGAGGCGGCGCTCGGCCACCTGCGCGGGCTGCACCGGCCGTACCTGCGCGCGCGGATCAGCTTCGCCTACGGGCAGAGCATGCGGCGCGCCGGCAAGCGGCGCCTCGCGTCCTCGGTGCTGCGGGCCGCCCGGGACCTCTACGACGCGCTCGGTGCCGCCACCTACGTGGAGCGCTGCGACCGGGAGCTCAAGGCCACCGGCCTCGACATCGGGAACCTGCCGGACCCCTCGGACCCCGTGCTCACGGCCGCGGGGCGCACGCAGGTGCCGCTCACCGCGCAGGAGCAGGCGGTGGCCGAGCTGGTCTCGGCCGGGGCCACGAACAAGGAGACCGCCCGGGCCCTGTTCCTGGCCGAGAAGACGGTGCAGTACCACTTGACCCGCATCTACGGGAAGCTCGGGATCCGCTCCCGCAGCGAGCTCGCCGCCCGCTACCGCCCGCCCGACTGAAGTCCCCTCCGCTCCCTCCGGCCCTCCGGACCCTCCGGCCCCTCCGGCCGCG